>CAMVBT010000199.1 GCA_947165805.1 uncultured Clostridia bacterium | reverse complement strand
ACGAAAGGGCTGCTTTGAGGCCTACGCCTCGGCAAGAGGGCTTGTGCGAATGACCCGCGAGGCAATGGAGAAGCACCCCGCAAGCAAGATACATCAGCTCGTCGAAGCTGACGGCAGGATCAGCGCGAGGACTGCGTTCAACGCCGCGAAGATGCTCGACGAGGACGGTCAGGCTGTCGTCGACAGATATATCAAGGCTTTAGCCTGCGGTATCACGAACACTATCAACGTTTTCCAGCCCGATATACTTGCCATAGGAGGCGGCGTCTGCAACGAGGGCGACAATCTGCTCATTCCGCTGAAAAAGCTGGTCGCGGAGCAGATATACTCAAAGAACAGCAAAAAGAATACCGAAATATGCCTGTGCAGTCTCGGAAACGACGCGGGCATAATCGGAGCTGCAATGCTCGGAAAAACCGGGGACAGCGGTATTTTAAAGACCGTATTCGGAAATAAATAAAAAACAGATACTGCTCATTGCGGGAGGTAAAAAGTGAGAAGTGATCTTTTAAAGGACGGAGTCACAAGACTTCCGCACCGTTCGCTGCTGAAAGCGCTCGCTATCACTGACAGCGAGATGAAGAAGCCGTTCATAGCCGTTGTATCGGCTCAGAGCGACTATATCCCCGGCCACATGCACCTCGGAGAGATAGCACAGGCGGTAAAGGACGGGATACGCAACGCGGGCGGTGTGCCGTTTGAGTTCAACACTATCGGCGTATGCGACGGTCTCGCCATGAACCACAACGGCATGAGATATTCTCTTGCGTCCCGTGAGCTGATAACTGACAGCATCGAGGTTATGCTTACCGCGCATCCGCTCGACGGCGCGGTTTTCATACCGAACTGTGACAAGATCGTTCCCGCTATGATACTGGCGGCTGCAAGACTGAACATACCCTCTGTCTTTGTCAGCGGCGGTCCTATGAGCCCCGGAAAAGTTTGCGGAAAGCGCGTGGGTCTGTCCGAAAACTTTGAGGTCGTAGGCAGGTACGCGGACGGAAAGGTTTCCGACGAAGAACTGCGCGAGTGGGAAAACAAGTCATGTCCGACCTGCGGCTCCTGTGCGGGAATGTACACCGCCAATTCCATGAACTGTCTTACCGAGGCTGTCGGTCTCGCGCTGCCGTTCAACGGCTCCGAGCCCGCGGTAAATTCCGCGCGCCGCAGGCTTGCAAAGGAGACCGGCGAACGTATCATCGAGCTTGTAAAAGAAAATATACGTCCGCTCGATATCCTTACACGCCGCAATATGCTCAACGCACTTGCCGTCGATATGGCGATAGGCGCTTCGTCTAATACCGTGCTTCACCTGCTTGCAATAGCTCATGAGGCAAAGGCGGATATCAGCATAGACGATATCGACGCTATGAGCCGCAAGATTCCGCAGATATCCAAGCTCAACCCCGCAAGCAGCATTTTCATCGAAGACCTGAACGAGGTCGGCGGTATCCAGGCTGTGATGCATGAGCTGTCAAAGAAGGGGCTCATAGACGAGGACGCTCTTACCGTTACCGGTACGCAGAAAGAAAGGCTTGAAAAAGCAGCCTATGCGGACGGTACGGTTATTCATAATATCGAGACGCCGATCCGCGCTGACGGCGGCATAGCGATACTCAAGGGCAATCTCTCTCCCGAGGGCGCCGTTGTAAAGCAGGGTGCCGTAAAGCCCGAGATGATGGACTTCACGGGAACCGCTAAGGTATTCGACGGCGAGCAGGAGGCTTATGACGCTATTCTGAACGGCGGTATCGTCCCGGGCGACGTAGTCGTTATACGCTACGAAGGACCCAAGGGCGGTCCCGGAATGCCGGAAATGCTCTCACCCACGGCGGCGATAGCGGGAAAAGGGCTCGACGGAGCTGTTGCTCTCATCACGGACGGCAGATTCAGCGGTGCGAGCCGCGGCGCGTCCGTAGGCCACATATCTCCGGAAGCCGCGGAAGGCGGACTTATCGCCTTTGTTGAGAACGGAGACAAGATACATATTGACATACCTAACCGCTCAATAGAGCTGCTCGTTCCAGAGGACGAGATAGCAAAGCGCAAAGAGAAGGGAATACTCCCGCCGAAGCCTCTCACAGGCTACATCAAGCGCTATGCTATGCACGTCCGCAACGCGAGTGTCGGAGCGGTATTGAAGGATTAAGGCGGAGGAGCCCTGTTGGATAAATTCGTATTAAGATCACCCTATAAACCCACCGGCGACCAGCCGGAGGCGATAGAAAAGCTCGTAAAGAGCATCGAAGCCGGCAACCGCGAGCAGGTGCTCCTCGGTGTCACCGGCTCCGGCAAGACATTCACAATGGCGAACATCATCGAGCGCATAAACCGCCCGACTCTTGTGCTCGCGCACAATAAGACCCTTGCCGCGCAGCTTTGCAGCGAGTTCAGGGAATTTTTCCCGGATAATGCGGTAGAATACTTTGTGTCGTACTACGACTACTATCAGCCCGAGGCATATATACCTTCGACAGACTCATATATCGAAAAGGACAGCGCGATCAATGACGACATTGATCGCCTGCGTCATTCGGCGACGTTTTCTCTCGCAGAGCGCAGAGATGTAATTATCGTTGCGTCTGTGTCCTGTATATACAGCCTTGGCAGCCCCGAGGAATACCGTTCAAACACCATTTCTCTGCGCAAGGGGCTGGAGTTCGGGCGTGACGAGCTTGTTAGGCGACTGATAGATATGCAGTATGAGCGCAACGATATCAATTTTGTCCGCAACAAGTTCCGTGTACGCGGCGACACCGTGGAGATATTCCCGGCGGGTGCCACGCAGGAGGCTGCTATACGCGTCGAGTTCTTCGGTGACGAGATCGATCGTGTTTCCGAGTTCGAGGTCGTAACGGGCATCGCAAAACGCGAGCTCCTGCACGCGGCTATATTCCCGGCTTCGCATTATATTGTTGGCAGAGAAAAGCTTGAAGAAGCCCTCGCCGATATAGAAAAGGAAATGGAAGAGCAGGTGGAGAAATTCACCGCCGAGCACAAGCTGATAGAAGCCCAGCGCATAGCCGAACGCACGAAGTACGATATGGAGATGCTGCGTGAGATAGGAATGTGCAAGGGCATCGAGAACTATTCGAGAGTGCTCGCCCGCCGCGCTCCGGGCAGTACGCCGGTGACGCTGATCGACCACTTTCCGGAGGATTTCCTGCTGCTTGTGGACGAGAGCCATGTTACGCTCCCGCAGGTGCGTGGGATGTACGGCGGTGACTCGGCACGCAAGAAGAATCTGATAGACTACGGGTTCAGACTTCCTTCGGCGTATGACAACCGCCCGCTGAATTTTGATGAATTCTATTCCAAGATAAATCAGGCGGTCTATGTTTCCGCTACGCCGGGGCCTTTTGAGAAAGAGCACGCGTCGGTCGTTGCGGAACAGATAATACGTCCTACGGGACTTGTCGATCCGGAGATAATCGTAAAACCTACCGACGGACAGATCGAAGACCTCGTTTCCGAGATAAACGAAAGGATAGCAAGAAAAGAGCGCGTCCTGATAACCACGCTCACAAAGAAAATGGCGGAGGATCTGACAAAGTACCTCGAAAGAGTAGGTCTGAAGGTCCGCTATATGCACCACGATGTCGATACCATGGAGCGCATGGAGATAGTCCGCGACCTGCGTCTCGGCGAGTTTGACGTGCTTGTGGGAATAAACCTGCTGCGTGAGGGTCTTGACCTGCCCGAAGTGTCGCTGGTCGTGATACTCGACGCGGACAAGGAGGGCTTCCTGCGCAGCGAGTCGTCGCTGATACAGACCATAGGCCGTGCCGCGAGAAACGCGAACGGTCAGGTCATTATGTACGCCGACACGGTAACGGGCAGCATGGAAAGTGCTATAAACGAAACTAACCGCCGCCGTGAGATACAGATGAAGTATAACGAGGAGCACGGCATAACTCCCAAGACGATAATAAAGGAAGTCCGCGACGTCATAGACATCTCCGCGAAGGAGGACAAGCACGGCAAAAAGCCGAAAGCGAAGCTCACCGCAAAGGAAAAGGACAAGCTCATAGCGCAGTACACGGCTATGATGAAGGAAGCCGCAAGGCTTCTCGATTTCGAGCAGGCAGCGTTCTTCCGCGACAAGATAAAAGAACTCAAGGGGGAGAAATGAGGATCGGAAAGGCAGTATTGTTGCTTGTGCTTGCTGTTACGCTGCTGCTTTCGTCCTGTACGTTCCCGCCGGAGCACGTGAGCAAATGGGACAACGAGGCGAAGATAAAGGAAGTCATGGAGTCGATAAAGAACGGCAAAAGGGAAGAGCTTGCGGCGCATTTTTCGGAGTATCTGAACACCGAACACTATGACGAGCTTATTGCCGATATCGAAAATATGTATTCGGTGCTCGGCAGCGATGTGATATCATTCGATAGCCCGAGTAACTGCGGCTACACTCAAGAAACGGTGCACAGCGGCGATATAACATTGTATATATCGGGTCCGGACGTAATGAATGTCATGACTGCCGACGGAAACGGGTTCGATCTGTATTTCATTTACACGGTCGTAAATGATGAGATGCCGGAAAATGTGGGGATAAATCAGATACTTGTGCGCCGGAAGGAAGAAGAAAAATATTACGGCGAGGTAGTTGCGACAGTAAACGGAAACACAGAGTACGGAATAAAAGAAAGACCGAAATATGTCCGCATAATAGACTGATGAAAAAAGCGGCGAACTGACGGAGGTGTGCGAAGAATGGGTACCGCGTGCAAAAACGGCCTTGTGAAGCTGCCGGACGGCGATATGTACTATGCCGCGTTCGGCAGCGGCAGTAAGAAAGTGGTCGTTCTCCCGGGGCTGTCCGACGGGCTCACGACGGTGAAGGGCATGGCACGGCTTCTCGCGCCGCCGTACAAGCGGTTCCTCGCCGATCACAGGGTATATATGTTCAGCCGCAGGAACGGCCTGAAGGAGGGCGTTACCATAGCCGATATGGCGGACGATCAGGCCGCGGCGATGAAGGAGCTCGGCATTGAGAGCGCGTGTGTGCTCGGTGTTTCGCAGGGCGGAATGGTCGCTCAGTGCCTTGCAGCAGATCATCCCGACATGGTGAGCAGGCTCGTCCTCCCGGTAACGGCTCCCTGCGCGAACGACGTTGTGCGTGAAGCTGTGGAAGGCTGG
>CAMVBT010000198.1 GCA_947165805.1 uncultured Clostridia bacterium | reverse complement strand
ACCCCTTTACCAAGTTAAGGAAACGCAAAATATAAAAAAACTGCTCCTTTTGACTGCCAAAAGGAGCAGATTTCTTTCTAATTTAATAGCGTAGCGGTTGAAAGTTTTTTGAAGGGGGTCTGGGGTGGTCTCCCCGTTAGCGGGGAGGTGGTGTGTTTAAGCGCAGCTTAAACACGACAGAGGGGCTGACCGACAGACAACTTTTTTTCAAAAAAGTTTCCCCCCAGTCTCGAGCGTAAGCGACTACTGCACAAGACTAACGGCTGCGAGGCAGATACCATTCGCTTTCACTGTGGTACCAGACGGATTGGGAGCGGCGGCTCGCCGCCTCGAGCGCAAGCGACCTCTCAAACGGCTCGCCGCTCATTCGACGGAGACTATGTAGTAATAGACGGGCTGGCCGCCGTTTACGAGGGACAATTCGAGAGAATCGCCGAATTTGGTTTTGAGATAGGCGAACGCCGCCTGAGCGTCGTCGTCGGAGACATCGGCTCCGTAGATGACCGTTACGAACGAGCTGTCGTCCTTACGGAGATGCTTGGTCACCTTATAGAGCACCTTGGAGAGATCGCGGTCAACGACGTTGAGTCTGCCGTTCTCCATGCCGAGGATATCGCCCTGACGTATCTTCTTGTCGCCTACTACGCTGTCGCGCACCGCGAAGGTAACGAGCCCCGTTCCCACACTGTCGAGCGCAGCCGTCATATTGACGCTGTTCTCGCGCACCGAGAGGTCGGGGTCGTAGGTCAGCATTGCGGTTATGCCCTGCGGTATCGAGCGTGTCTGGAGCACTATGACCTTCCTGTCCGCGAGCTTCACCGTCTGCTCGGCGGCAAGGATTATATTCTTGTTGTTCGGGAGCACAAATACAGTCTTTGCGGGAGTCGCCAGCACCGCGTCAAGGATATCCTCGGTGGACGGATTGGAGGTCTGACCTCCGCGTACTATATTGTCAACGCCGAGATCGGTAAACAGCGCCTCAACGCCCGCGCCGCTCGCAACGGCGACAAATCCGACCTCTTTCTCCGGCTTGACCGGAACAGGACGCTGCTTCGACTCGTTCTTTGCCTTCTTCTTCTGGGTCTTGTGCTGCTCCTTCATATTCTCTATCTTCATATTCGTCAGATAGCCGAATGTGAGACCCTTCTCGAACGCAAGACCGGGGTGGTCGGTGTGGACGTGCACCTTTATGATGCTGTCGTCGTCAACGACCACAACGCTGTCGCCGATACTTTCGAGATAGGCGCGCAGCTTGGTGGCGTCGTCACAGCCGTCTTTTTTGTTGATTATATATTCCGTGCAGTATGTGTACTTGATGTCTGTCTCATAAGTACCGGCGGCGTTGGTGCTGGCGGCCTTTATCTCGCGCTGTTCCTCGGCTGCTTTCTTGTTTTCGATGATGCCGTCGCCCTTTATGACGCTGTAGATCCCCTTGAAGATAAGCAGGAAGCCCATGGCTCCGGAGTCCACGACGCCTGCCTTTTTCAGCGCGGGCAGAAGCTCGGGAGTGCGCTCCAGCGAAGCCTCGCCCTCGGCAATGAGAGCTTCAAATACCGCAAGGATATCGTCCGTTTCCTCGGCCTTTTTCACGGCGGCCTCGGAAGCCTCACGCGATACAGTCAGCACAGTACCCTCGGTGGGGTTCATGACAGACTTGTACGCAGCCGCAACGCCCATAGCGAAGGCATTGGCGAACTCGGCGCCCGTCGCGGTGCTCTTTTCTTTCAGACCCTTTGAGATACCTCTGAACAGCAGGGACAGGATAACGCCCGAGTTTCCTCTCGCGCCGCGCAGCATACCGCCTGCAGCGACCTTGGCCACAGCCGCGACCGTGACGTCGTCGCTCATTTCCGTAAGCTCCGCAAGTGCGTTGCTTATGGTCATGGACATATTTGTTCCCGTATCGCCGTCCGGCACCGGGAATACATTCAGCTCATCGACCCGGCTCCTGTTGTTGATGATATTGTTCGCTCCGGAGATTATACCGTCCCGGAGCAGCTTACCGCTGATCTCCAAATCAACACTTCCTTTATTGATCTATGCCGGCTATAAATTCTTTTATCAGTCCGGCTGACTTTTCCTTTTCTCTCGCGGGGTCCTGAAGGCTCAGCACCTCGCCGAACCGGTTGTCCGGCAGCTTCTCTTTCAGCTTTTTCACTGCCTTTTCGCAGTTACCGCCCGCCGAGCACGCTATAATGCGCACTCTCTTGCCCGTGAACGGGTGCTCCTTGATATAGGTGGCGATCGCCGGCGGATAGGAGCTTGCCCACACCGGGAACCCGATGATCAGATCGTCGTAGTCGTCCGCGCTGTATTTCAGCGGAGCAAGCGGCGGCGTTTCGCCGAACACCACGCTCCTGCCGCCCCACATGAACTTGCGGAAGCCCTTTTTCGGAGGCTCCTTCTCCGGAATGAGGCGTTCAAGGTCGATATCCGCATACTGCGCCGCGGTCTGTGCCGCGAACTCGGTATTCCCCTCAAGGGAATAGTATATCATAAGAGTCATGCCCATACCGCACCTCTCAGGCTGTGAGCCCGTCTATATAAACGTCTATCGCCTCAACGGGGAGCTGTGTCTGTTCCTCAACGGCATAGCGCAGCTTGTTCCTGATGCTGCTTACCACGGCGGAGATGTTCACGCCGTACATCACCGAGATGTGTATGGCCATGCTCACCTTGCCGTCCTTTATGCGGACATTTACGCCCTTGGGTATCTTGAAGAATCTGCCGGCTTCGGGAAACATCTCCGCCAGACGCTCCTTTGCCGTGGACGAGTTCATCGCCGACACTCCGAAGCAGTTTTCGGCGGTCGTGGATATCAGCGAGTAGAAGAATTCCTTTGTATATTCTATTCCTCCGAGGTGATTGTGAACTACTATCATAATACAGCCTCCTTACAAATACCGAAAATTTATTATACTATATTTTTCCGAAAATTGCAATACCTTATAATGCTTTTACGGCAAATTTTATTTCGCGGTCTGCCTTTTCCAGCGCTTTTTCCGCATCTGCGAGGGTGCGGAATATACCGTACACGGCGCTCCCGCTGCCTGTCATGCAGGCTCCGAGGGCTCCCGCGGCTATCAGCTCCCGCCTGATCTCTTCGATACGCGGGTCGCCGTAAAGCCCCTCGAACACGTTGTAGAGCCCTGCCGCGGCAGCCTCCGCGCTGCACGCGATATCGCGGCAGTAGTCCTCAAAGCCCCGTTTCGCGGGGACAGGCGCTTTATCATAAGCCGAGTAAGCCGCCGCCGTGGAGCAGGCGAACTCCGGCTTCACGATAAGCACCGCAAGCTCCGCGCACGGTATAGACCGCATTATCTCGCCCACGCCCGTACATTCGGCAGTACCTCCGGTCACGCAGAACGGAACGTCCGCCCCGAGCCTTACGCTCTCCGCGGCGAGCCTTTCCGCCGTGAAGGGCTTCCCCGCGAGCTCGTTGAGCCCCAGCAGCACCGCCGCGCCGTCCGTGCTCGAGCCGCCGAGTCCCGCTTCGAGCGGGATACGCTTATGTATGGATATCTGCGCGCCGAGCGGCTCGCCATGCAGCTCCGAGAACAGTTTCCACGCCTTGTACGCGATGTTGCGCCCGTCACACGGGACAGCCGGGTCGTCACATTTAATGACGCACTCCGCGCCGCCTGTAAGTGCTATATCTATCGTATCGTACAGATCGACGCGCCGCATGACGGTATTGAGCGTGTGGTAGCCGTCCGGGCGTCTGCCCGTGATGTCGAGCCAGAGATTTATCTTGGCGTATGCCTTAACGGTCAAGCTCATTGATGAATTCCCTGATACGCTTCAGAGCCTGAAGTATATGGTTTATCGAATAAGCGTAGCTTACGCGGATATAGCCCTCGCCGCAGTCGCCGAACGCGTCGCCGGGGACTACCGCGACCTTTTTCTGCTCTATGAGGCGCAGGCAGAATTCCTGCGACGAAAGGCCGGTGGACTTAATGCACGGGAACACATAGAACGCGCCCTCGGGCTCGAAGCAGTCCAGCCCCATTTCGTTGAAGCCGCTGACAATGAGCTTTCTTCTCATATCATATTCGCCGACCATATAGTCTATGTCCTCGCGGCAGTCGCGCAGAGCCGTCACCGCGGCATACTGGCTGACTGTGGGAGCGCTCATGATGCCGTACTGGTGTATCTTGAGCATCTGTGTGATGATAGGCGCGGGAGCCGCCGCGAAGCCCAGTCTCCAGCCCGTCATCGCGAACGCCTTGGAGAAGCCGTTTATGACGATAGTGCGCTCACGCATACCGTCGAGCTCCGATATGGAAACGTGCTTTTCGCCGCCGTAGGTCAGCTCGGAGTATATCTCGTCGGATATGACTATTATATCCTTGTCACGGAGCACCTCCGCGATCTTTTCGAGATCGTCCCTGCGCATTACGGCGCCGGTGGGATTGTTGGGGTACGGAAGCACCAGAGCCTTTGTTTTCGGCGTTATCTTTTCGATGAGCTGCTCCGGGGTGAGCCTGAACTTGTTCTCCGCCTTTGTCTCGATAGCAACGGGGATCCCGTCCGCAAGCCTTATCAGCGGGTCGTAACAGACGAAGCTCGGCTCGCACACCAGCACCTCGTCACCGGGATTGAGCAGTGCGCGGAACGAAGCGTCGATAGCCT
Source organism: uncultured Clostridia bacterium (assembly GCA_947165805.1). GTDB lineage: Bacteria > Bacillota > Clostridia > Oscillospirales > Ruminococcaceae > Ruminiclostridium_E. The sequence goes on along the minus strand of CAMVBT010000198.1, from coordinate 515 downwards.
CGGAGCCGCCCACGGTCACGATCACCTCATGCTTCGGGTCGTACTCTACACCGATAGTCTCTTTCAGATAACCGCTTATACCTGCGCGCAGGTTCTCAAGGCCGGAATTGGAGGTATAGGAGGTCTTGCCCTTTTCGAGTGTGCGTATGGCCTCTTTTCGTATGCTGAACGGGGTCTTGAAGTCCGGCTCTCCGACGGAAAGGCTTATGACATCGTTCATCGTCGCCGCGATGTCAAAGAATTTCCGTATCCCCGAAAACTTTATTCCCTGCGTTTTCCGGGAAAGTATCTCTTCATAGTTCATCACGGACCCACCATTTTCCTTTCATCGTCCTCGATAAGCGGGAACTCTATGCCCTTCTCCTTGAAACGGCGCAGGATAAAGTGCGTCGTAGTGGAGAGAACGCCGTCGATAGGCGCAAGCTTATCCGATACAAAGAGCGCAACTTCACGCAGGTTGGTACCGCGGATAGTAACGGACAGGTCAAAGGAACCGCTCATAAGGTAAACGCTGT
>CAMVBT010000197.1 GCA_947165805.1 uncultured Clostridia bacterium | reverse complement strand
GAGTATGATATTGTTGCCGTCGCTGGCCTCATAGCGGTTCTCGAAGTCGTAGGGCATCGCGTTTCCGCGGGCGTCCTTCGCCATGACGATAAGACCGTCGGTGCCCTGCAGATAGTCGTCGTAGTAGGCTTCAAGCCCGTAAACGCCCTCGTTGTCGTAGTTCGTGAACCCTATCAGGCTCGAGGCAAGGCTGTCATTCGGATAATAGCGCTTGCTGCTCTCCATGAGGTTGACCGTGTAGGCGGCGAGCTTGTTCTCGGTGATGAAGGCCTGCACCTTGTCGTAGGTGGCCTTGTCTACCTTTTTCTTGACGATGAGATATTGGTTGTCGTAGTTGTTGCAGCTTTCGCGGAGCTTCTTTCCGTCCACGCCGAGCATTTCCGACAGAGTCCGGCAGATGAGATCGACCATGGGCGGATCACCGTTTTCCCTGCGCTTGTCGTCGTCCTCGGCTATCGCTTTCGGCGACAGCACCACGTCCCATACCGCCGTGCTCTGTGCGAGTATCTTGTTGTTGCGGTCATAAATGGTGCCGCGGTTGGCGGTTATGGTATAGCTGCTGAGCTGCTGGGAGTTTGCCTTGGAGCGGTAATATTCGCTGCGCACCACGGCGGTGTTGTATATAACGGCCGCGACATATCCGGCGCCTATCACGAGCAGTATGAGCACTACCCAGAACATACGGCGCTTCATCTTGTTCGTAGGCGCGAGTATGGGCTTTGTATCGGCGCTGTCGGGCATTCTTCCTTGTGCCATGTTTATACCTCGCACCCGTCGGGGTGCATCTCCTTTTTTGAAACAATTCGGCTGCAAATCGTTAAATATTGCAGCCGTAAGTGTGCGGAGCGCGTCCGCATTAAATTATATTTGAACTTGTACAGGTTTATGCCTTGAAGCCGAGATAATCGAGGATATCGTAGAACCAGTTCTTGATCGAAACGAAGATGTTTGTGTTTTCCTCCGCGACCTCGGTCATTTCCTCGGTGTTCATCGTGATATATGTTATCTGTGAGCTCTGTGTTTTCTGAAGCCCGAGCTCCTGCGACGCGACCTGTTCGACGTTATCGAGCGTGTACATACTGTCGAGCTCCGAACGCAGCCTTATGTTGTCTCGCTCCATCTGTTCGATCTCGTTCTTTGTCTCGCTTATCATCGTCGTGTATTCGGATATCTGGAGCTTGCTGTACAAAACCGAAAAAGCCACGGCAAGACAAAATACCGATGCCGCTATTACCGTGACAACGCTTCCGTTCCTGCCTATGGATTTTTTCTGCGATATCTTTATTTTTTCACGTTCCGCACGCTGCTTTTCGCGTTCTCTGCGCCGCTGTTCGTATTCTTCGTCGGTATCGAACAGCGAGAGGTCGTACGCAAGGTTGCTGTTATGGTCGTACATTGATATCCTTCCTTCTTCGGAGCTACAGCTTTTCTATTATCCTGAGTTTTGCGCTCCTGCTGCGGGGGTTCTCCGCAAGCTCGTCCTCGTCCGCCGTTATCGGCTTTCTCGTTACCGCGAGAGCCCTCGGCTTCTTCCCACACACGCACACGGGGAAGTCCTTCGGGCAGGTGCAGCCCTCCAGCAGACTTCTGAACTTCTGTTTTACTATCCTGTCTTCGAGTGAGTGGAATGTTATCACCGACAGCCTTCCTCCCGGCGACAACAGCTCAAATATATCGTCGAGCGCCTTTGTGAGCGCTTCAAGCTCGCCGTTGACCTCTATGCGTATCGCCTGAAAGGTCTTGCGGCAGGGGTTCTTCTCTTTTCTTACTTTCAGCGGAACGTTCCGCTTGATTATCTCCGCCAGCTCTCCGGTGGTCTCTATCGGAGCCGTGAGTCTCGCCTGAACTATGCCGCGGGCGATGCCGCGGGCGAATTTCTCCTCGCCGTAGTCGAAGAGTATCTGCGAGAGCTTGTCCTCCGGGTATTCGTTCACGACGTCGCGGGCGCTCATGCCCTCACCGCTCATTCTCATATCGAGCGGCGCGTCGCTGTGAAAGGAAAAGCCACGCTCCGGGTCATCGAGCTGATGTGACGAAACGCCGAGGTCCATGATCGCGCCGTCGAGCCTGTCCAGCCCGAGCTCACGGAACGCGTCCGCGATCTCGCTGAAATTGCGTTCCACAAATATCGGCGAGTAGTCCGCGAGGCGCTTTTTTGCGGCCTCTATCGCCTCGGGGTCGCGGTCGAAGCACACGAGCTTCCCGTTCCCGAGCCGTTTTGCTATCTCAAGGCTGTGTCCGCCTCCACCGGTGGTGCAGTCGGCGTAGATGCCGCCTTCTTTCACCGCGAGCCCGTCCACCGCAGGCATGAGGAGCACGGACTTATGTGAAAACTCCATATTACAGCTCCAGCTCCATAGCCACGTTCACGAGCTCCGTGGTGTCGATCGTGCTGTTCATATTGTCCCACGCGGACTTGTCCCATATCTCGGCGCGCTTTCCTACTCCGACGATGACTATGTCGTCCTTCAGGCCGGCGTGTTCGCGCAGCGGCGGCGGGATAAGGGCTCTGCCCTGCTTGTCGGGCTCTATCTCGAACGCGCTGGTTATCAGGAACCTGCGCAGTACCGATGTCTTTGTCTGCGGCAGCTCATTGAGCTTTCTCTCCAGCTCGTCCCAGTCCTCCTTGGTGTAGAGGGTGAGGCTTGCGGGGCCGTCGCTGACCGTTTTGGAGACCATAAAGACACTGCCCAGCTCGTCGCGTATCTTCACGGGGAAGTTCATACGTCCCTTGGCGTCAAGTGTGCTTTTGAATTCGCCGCGCAATGCTCTCATCTCCTTCCGGTGCGGTATTTTTGTCTTGAAGTTTTCAACACTTTCAACAGATCGGGCATATTTTCTTATAAACCTGTTGAAAACTCTGTGGATAAGGTTAAAAAATGAACTTTTAGGCAGAAAAGTAGAAAATTCACCACATTAATTACATTATACACTGCCCCATGGGAAAAATCAAGACTCAATTAAATATTTGGCAGACTAAAAAGCATAAAACTTTCAAACCGGTTTTTGGTTATTTTAAACAAAATTCAGCGTGCGATTTTGAAATGTATTCACAAAAAATTGTCACATTTTACAAAATGTTGTATGCGCTTAAAAGACCGGGCACAACATTTTGTGGTCTGTTCCGAAAAGCAGATAATTCGCCCGATCTCGCGGGGGCGCGGAAATGTACTTTTATTTTTGGCCGGAATATGCTATACTATTCTATAATATATCGGGTCAAGGAGTACGGCAACATGAGAAAAAGGATATGCGCTGTATCCGCGCTCATAATACTGGCCGTGTCTCTGTGTTCGTGCGGGCTTCTGCCGTGGGTGCATTATGAGAACGCGCCGGACAGGTGGCGGCACAGCTGGCTGTATAACGACAATTACGCGGTCGAAGAAGCGGTCAATGAGCTTGTGGCGGCAGCCGACGCAGGCGACCGCGAAGCGCTGAAAAAGATGTTCGCGCCGAATATATATAATCAGGACGGCTTTGACGACCTGCTCGATGACTTCTTGAAAGCGTACCCCGGGGGATTTTCCTCCGAAAGCGTCGATCTTTCGGAGCTGTACGGGGCAAGCACCGGAGAAAGACGGACCGATGGCGGCAAAAGTATAAACACCGCTTCAAACGGCGCATATATCCTGCTTGACGGGAAGTATTACACTATTTCCGTGAGTATCTGCTATACGAATGAGCTCGATCCGGGCGAGGTCGGCGTCACGAAATTCCGGATAAGGTCACTGAGCGCTGCTGCGGAGTACAGTTACCTGAACAAGGACGAGACAAGACCGCTGTTATGCGATCTGAACAATAACTATGATGCGCGTCTGCTGTACGGGTGGCTGTATATGTTCGATCCGGAGCTGGACAGGGTATATACAAAGGAAGAGATCGTTGAAGCGGCGGAGGCGTGCCGTGAGGAATACGGCGGCGAGGTGCCGCTGTCCGCAATGGCGGACAGGCTCGGGAAACCGAACGGCTGGCACGCGACAAGCTCATATCCCTACGATCTTGACCGCGCATACATACTCGAGCCGGAAAACGGCGAACGGCAATATGCCGTGCTCAGAGTTTCGGATATGAAAGTGACAAGCATATATGTCTGCACGGAAAGACTGTCGGATCATAAATTCCAGTATGATTATATTTTTGAGACCAAAAAAGGAAGCTCATAATGAGCGGGGGAGAATATAATGCGGAAGTTTCTTGAAATAGGAAAGATAACCAAATTGCAGGGGCTGAAAGGCGAGGTGCGCGTGCAGTACTACTGCGACGAGCCGGAGATGCTCTGCGATTTTGAAACGCTGTATCTCGGGAAGGAGCATACGCCCGTCCGGCCTCAGAAGGCGCGCTACCTGAAAAGCGACGTCGCGGTGCTGAAGCTCAGGGGTGTCGACACCCCCGAGGACGCGGAAAAGCTGATAGGGAAGATGCTGTATTTCGACCGCGATGATATCGAGCTGCCCGCGGATACATGGTTCATACAGGATATCATAGGGCTGGAAGTGTACGACGCTGACACCGGAAAGCTCTACGGCAAGGTTGACGACATCTACCAGAACGGCACCGCCGATGTGTACTCGGTAAAGACGCCCTCCGGCGGGCAGCTTATGTTCCCCGCCATACCCGAGGTGCTGCTGGAGACCGACATAGACGGCGGCAGGCTCACGATACGCCCGCTTGACGGATTGTTCGACCCCGAGGAGATAAAAGATGATAAGGATTAACATAGCGACGCTGTTCCCGGAGATGTGCTACGCGGTGCTGAGAACGAGCGTGATAGGCAGAGCCCGCAAGTCGAAAGCGGTGAAGATAAAGTGCCATAACATACGGAAATATACTCTCAACAAGCACCGCCGCGTGGACGACAAGGCCTACGGCGGCGGCACGGGAATGGTCATGCAGGCGCAGCCTATCTATGACTGCATAATGGCAATAAAAAAGACGCTCGGGGAAAAAGCCGCTCCGAGGCTGATATATATGTCTCCGCAGGGCAAAAAGCTCGACCAGCAGCTCGTCAAGGAGCTTGCCGCCGAGGACGACCTGATAATCCTCTGCGGGCATTACGAGGGCGTGGACAAGCGCGTGCTCGATGAGCTGGCGTTTGAGGAGGTATCGACGGGGGATTATGTCGTTACCGGCGGCGAGCCCCCGGCGCTG
>CAMVBT010000196.1 GCA_947165805.1 uncultured Clostridia bacterium | reverse complement strand
GTCCTCCATTTCGCTCGGTACGGTTATGCGCTTCTTCTTCGATACTATCGTGTTCTCTCCCGCCGATACCTTTATCGTGCAGCCCTTGTACACGTTCCTTACGCGAAAGCGCAGGTGGATATCCTCCTCCGCGTTGGCAGTGTCTATCGTGCAGGGAACTGTGTATCTCACGCCGTTCCCGGGTATCAGCTTCACGATATGCGGCTCGTTCCTGCGCGCGCCCTTGTCCGCGATGTATTTCGCGGCGCTGCGTCCGGCTCTGGCGGACTCCTCGGAAACGAAGTCCACAAGGTCGTGGACGTGCAGCACATTCCCGCAGGCGAAAATGCCCGGAACGCTGGTGGCGAGAGTCTCGTCAACGGCGGGGCCGTTGGTCGCGCCGCTTATCGTTATCCCCGCGGATATCGAGAGCTCGTTCTCCGGGATAAGCCCGCAGGACAGCAGCAGAGTGTCGCACTCATAGTATTCCTCGGTGCCGGGTATGGGCGTATTCGTGCTGTCCACTTCGGCTATCACGACGCCCTCGAGCTTTCGCTTTCCTTTTATATCCACCACGGTATGGCTGAGTTTCAGCGGTATGCCGTAGTCGTCGAGACACTGCACGATGTTGCGTTTCAGGCCTCCGGAGTAGGGCATCAGCTCCGCGACGAGCTTGACGTGCGCCCCCTCAAGGGTCATTCTTCTTGCCATTATCAGACCGATATCGCCCGAGCCGAGGATAACGACCTCCTTGCCGGGAAGTACGCCCTCGCAGTTGACGAGCTTCTGGGCTGTCCCCGCGGTGTAGATGCCCTGCGGTCTCATGCCGGGGATATTCAGAGCTCCCCTCGGGCGCTCGCGGCAGCCCATTGCGAGAATGACCGCGTCCGCTTCTATCACGCGGAGCCCCTTTGCCTTGCTGACAACGGTTATCCGCCTTTCCGGGCTTACGGACAGCACCATGCTCCCGGTCTCGCAGTGTATGCCGCGCTGTCTTACCTGCTCCGCGTATCTGTCCGCGTATTCTGGGCCTGTGAGCTCCTCCTTGAAGGTGTGGAGCCCGAAGCCGTTGTGTATGCACTGATTGAGTATTCCTCCGAGCGCAGCGTCGCGCTCGAACACCGTAACGTCGGTGACGCCGCTGTCATACGCGGCGATAGCCGCCGCCATGCCTGCGGGGCCTCCGCCTATCACGGCAAGGGAAATGTGTTCAGCCATTCTTCTTCACCTCCGCTATCGGTATGCCCTGTTTTTCGGCGAGCATCGCCATGACCTTCGGCGAGCAGAAGCCTCCCTGGCATCTGCCCATTCCCGCGCCTGTCCTGCGCTTCACTCCGTCGAGAGTGGTCGCTCCGAGAGGTCTGTTGATGCTGTCCGCTATCTCGCCCTCGCTGACCGACGAGCAGCGGCAGATTATACGGCCGTAGGCGGGGTTCTGCTTTATCAGCTCCGCGGGCTCCGCGTCCTGGAGCATGGCGAGCAGGGTTTTGCCCTTTCTGGCGGGGATAAAGTCCGGTTTCTCCTTAAGCGGCATTATCCCGGCGACTATATCGCGTATATACCCGGCTATCGCAGGAGCGCTTGTAAGTCCGGGGGACTCTATGCCCGCCGCGTCGATGAAGCCCTTTACCTTCTCGTCCCCGCGAATTATGAAATCTCCGGTGCTGCCGGTTGCGCGAAGTCCCGAGAACGATGTTATCACCTGATTGTACGGTATATTTTTTACCGACAGAGCGCTTGTCCGGCGCACCGTATCGAGGCCGCCGCGTGTGGTCGCGGTATCCTCCCTGTCCCCGATATCCTCGGCTGTGGGGCCGAGCAGGAGGTTTCCGTGGACGGTAGGTGTGACGAGTATGCCCTTGCCCATTTTTGTCGGGAGCTGGAAGACCGTGCTCTTCACGATGCCTCCCGCGCTGCGGTCGAGCAGCATATATTCGCCGCGCCTTGCCGTTATCGTGAACGACGGCTCGCAGACCATATCGTGTATCTTATCCGCGTAGATACCGGCGCAGTTTATAACGCATTTCGCCGTGATATCGCCTTTTTCCGCGCTTATGAGGAAACGCCCGTCTTCTGTGCGGGAAATGCCGGTGACCGCGTTTGACAGGCTGAATTCAACGCCGTTGGCAAGCGCGTTCTCCGCGAAAGCCAGCGTCATTCCGAACGGGCAGACTATCCCCGAGGTCGGGGCGTACAGTGCGGCCCGTACTCCGTCCGCGAGGTTCGGTTCCTTTTCGAGAGCCTGCTCCCTTGTGAGCACCTCGAGCTCCGGGACTCCGTTCTCGATGCCGCGCTGTTTCAGCTCCCCGAGCTTCGGGATATCCGCGTCGTCGAAGCACACAACGAGCGCTCCGCAGCGGTCGAAGGGTATGTCCAGCTCCTTCGACAGCGCTGTCATCATGCTGTTGCCGCTGACATTGAGCTTGGCTTTCAGCGAACCGGGCTTTGCGTCGAAGCCCGCGTGGATTATGGCGCTGTTGGCCTTGCTGGTGCCTTCGCAGACGTCGCTCTCCCTGTCGAGCACGATAACGGACAGCTCATAGCGCGAGAGCTCCCTCGCCGCGGCGCAGCCCGTAACGCCTGCGCCTATGACTGCGATATCATACTCATGTCTTTTATCTGTCATCTGTACACTTCCTTTTCCTTATTATTCTATCCGAAAAACGGTAAATTACATAAAGATATTATACCATATCCTGTATATCATTGTCAACGGTTACATAAATATTGACAAATTTCGTTTCTTATTGTATAATATAATCAGTGTACGCGAACTGCGCCCACAACAAAAAGAAAGGTATATTAACAAATGAGTGAACAGAAGACATGGGGATATGAAGCGGTCTTTTACCAGATCTATCCTCTCGGGCTCTGCGGAGCTCCGTATGAGAACGACGGCATCCCGGAGCACCGTATTCTGAAGATACTTGACTGGGTGGATCACATAGCCGGGCTCGGCTGCACGGCGGTGTATTTCTCGCCGCTGTTCGAGTCGGATACCCACGGCTACAATACCCGCGACTACAAGAAGATCGATACCCGCCTCGGTACGAACGAGGACTTCAAACAGGTCTGCGACGCGCTGCATGAAAAGGGCATAAGAGTTGTGCTCGACGGCGTGTTCAATCACGTCGGACGCGGCTTCCCGCAGTTCCGGGACGTTTGTGAGAAGAAGTGGGACTCGCCCTATAAGGACTGGTTCTTCATCAACTTCGACGGCAACAGCAACTACAACGACGGCCTGTGGTATGAGGGCTGGGAGGGGCATTTCGACCTCGTCAAGCTCAATCTCCGCAACCCCGCGGTCGCCGATCACCTGCTCGATGCCGTGAAATACTGGATCGAATACTTCGGTATCGACGGCATAAGGCTCGATGTGGCGTATTCGCTGGACTTCGACTTCATAAAGAGGCTCCGCGCATTCACCGACGGGCTTAAGGACGATTTCTTCCTTATCGGCGAGCTGCTGCACGGCGATTACTCCCGCTGGGTGAACCCCGAAATGCTGCACTCCGCCACCAACTACGAGTGCTACAAGGGGCTGTATTCGAGCTTCAACAGCATGAATATGTTCGAGATATGCCATTCCCTCAAGAACCGCTTCGGCCCGGAGAACTGGTGTATGTACCGGGGACTTCATCTGCTGAACTTCGCAGATAACCACGACGTGACGAGGATAGCGAGCATACTCTCGGATCCTGCGCATCTGCCGCTGGTATATACCCTGATGTTCGGAATGCCCGGTATCCCCTGCGTCTACTACGGCAGCGAGTGGGGAGCGAAGGCTCTCAAGAGCGAGGGAGACCCCGCGCTGCGCCCCGCCTTTGACAAGCCGGAGAGCAATGAGATCACCGAGCTGATACGCCGCCTCGCGAAAGCCCGCAGCGAATGCAAGGCTCTCAGCTACGGCGACCTTAAGATACCCGTACTTACGAATAAGCAGTGCATACTGCAGCGCGACTTTGAGGGCGAACGTGTGTTCGTGGCGATAAACGCCGACAACGCGCCGTTCACCGCGCATTTCGACGCGGGCTACGGCATTGCGGACGATTATGTTACCGGAGGAGTCCATGATTTCGGCGGCGGCAGTCAGCTCGGACCGATGAGCGGACATATCTGGCGCTGCAAATAAGCATATACACGGAAATACCTGAGAACGTCCGGCGGTGCAGATGTGCCGCGGAGGGGGAAGAATATGAAGAAGCTTATCAGTTCATACCTTGTCATTATTATAGTCGTTCTGGTCTCGGCGGTATATCTTACCGTTTCCATGCTGATATTCGGAAACAGTACCAACGCGCTGATCGACAATACCACAAGCATGTATGTCGATGAGAACGTCAAAGCCATGGCCGCGATATTCAATACCAAGCTCGAGGATCAGCTGGTCATGCTGGAGTCGCAGGTGCGCTACTTCCGGGACATAGACCTCTCGGATTACAACGCCATGCGTGACAGGATAATGCAGACCAAAGGTATCGGTGCCTTCAAGAACATAGGCGTCGCCAATACCACCGGCGCGACGATAAACTATAACGGCAAGTCCTCCGGCAATATAATGCTGACCGATTATTTCAGGGAGGTCATGCAGGGGAAGGACTCGATCTCGCAGAGCACCTACATAGACGAGGACGGTGACGAGGTACTCGTGCTCGCGGTGCCGATAATCACGGACGGCAAGGTCGTCGGTACGGTGTTCGGCACATTTACGAAGAATATCCTCAACAAGCTGGTCGAGACCGTAAGCTTCGGCGAGGAGAGCGCCAACGTGCTTTTCGACGATGACGGAACGGTGCTGGCATATACGCTGGATACGGGCTTCATCGGCGAGACGGACGGCAATCTGTACACTATGATAGGCTTTGATGCCGGGAAACGTGAAGAGACTATATGGCGGTACACGAAGGACGGCACCGAGATGCTCGCGGCGATAACCTCCGTCGGCGTTCACGGCTGGAACTTCGCGACACTGCTGCCGAGCTCCATAATCACAGACGTTACACATACTATCGGCCGTTATGTGGTCTACATAGTATTCGCGGTCACTGTGGTGTTCGTACTGCTGCTGGGCTCGATACTGCTGCTGATGAGGAACCTGAACTCCGCGAGAAAGGATAAGGAGCGCATCACGGCGGAGCTCGGCGTCGCAACGAAGATACAGGCGGATATGCTG
>CAMVBT010000195.1 GCA_947165805.1 uncultured Clostridia bacterium | reverse complement strand
GGGAGCTCGGTCTTGGCAAACTGCATCATCAGCGCCAGCATGCCCTCGACCGCGAGCTGTTCCTCGGCGCGTGCTTCAAGCAGCACCGGGTTCGGAGAAGTCGCCTTGTCGAGTATGAAGGTCTGTTCCGCGCCCGAAGCTCCCTCGAGCCTGCGGACATACAGCTCGCCGCGTTTCGCGGATATCTTCCAGTTTATCAGCTTCAGGCTGTCGCCCGGTTCGTATTTGCGGTGCTCATATCCGGGCATACCGTTTATTGCATAAACGGACGCCGTCGTTTCCTCGCTCTCGTCGAACGCCGCGGCGTCGGTAAGGCTCCTCGCGAGCCCCTCGCGCCTGTCCACCTCGGGGATATCCGGATAGACCTTGACGGTCTCCATGGTTTTCGGCAGATCGACACGGAAGCTCACCAGCCCGAGATAATCCGTCACAGTGACCGAGCTTATGCCGACCCTGCCCTTCCCGAAGAATCCGGCTTTGAACACCGTGCTGAAATAAGCGCTGCCGCTGCCGAACACGGAGGTGCGTATCTTCTGCTCCGAGCATGCCGTAAAATGGTAGCTCGAATACAGCTCCGCGTCTATGAACGACGACGGGAGCACACCGGTTTTGTTCAGCACAAGGCTGACCGTGACCGTCTCTCCCCTGTTCAGCACGTCCTCGCTGATCTCTATGGACGCGGTGAGCACCGTCTTTGTGTACAGACATATCCCGACGGATATCACAGCGGCAGCGGAGAGCGCTATGATAAGATAGCTGCCTCCCGCTCCCTCAAGGAACAGGGTATAGAGCACCGCAACGCCTATCAGTATTATGTAGGCGAAGACCGACCTGAAATGTACCATATATAAATGTTATTCCGCCGGAACGGGCGTCTTTGCGAGGATATCCGCCATAGCGGCCTCGGCGTTTCCGAACTGTGACTTGCCCTTCGGCGAGAGCATGAGCCTGTGGGCGAGCACCTCGACTGCCATCGTCTTTACGTCCTCCGGCACCGCGAAGTCCCTGCCGCTTATCAGAGCGAAGGATTTCGCCGCCGAATAAAGCGCTATGCTGCCGCGGGGACTTGCGCCGAGCAGAGTGTATTCGCTCTCGCGGGTGGCTGTGACTATGCCGAGTATATAGCGCTTTACGCTGTCCGTCACGCGGACTGCCTCGGCCTGACGCCGCAGCTCGACTATGTCGGAAAGCTCCATGACCGGCTCGAGCTTCACGGCCTTTCCGAAGCCGCCGCCCAGCAGCTTTATCTCGTCCTCCGGCGCGGGGTAGCCTATGGAGACCTTGAGCATGAATCTGTCCATCTGCGCCTCGGGCAGGTGATATGTTCCGTATGTCTCGACGGGGTTCTGTGTAGCCAGCGCCATGAACGGCACGGGAAGCTTATGCGTCACGCCGTCCGCGCTTATCTGGAGCTCCTCCATTACCTCGAGCAGAGCCGACTGCGCCTTCGGGGAGGCGCGGTTGATCTCGTCCGCCAGCAGGAAGTTGCACATCGCAGCGCCGGGTCGGAACTCCGACTCTCCGGTCTTCGGGTTTATCATCGTAAAGCCCGTGATATCCGACGGCATCAGGTCGGGTGTGAACTGTATGCGGCTGCACGTTCCGCTCACGCTTTCGGACAGCGCCGTAACGAGGCGGGTCTTGCCGACTCCGGGCACGTCCTCGATAAGAACGTGGCCTCCCGAGAGCAGCGCCGCCATGAGCTTCAGGATCACCTCGCGCTTGCCTATGATCGATCTTTCGATATTTTCGGTGAGAAGCTGGATCTTAGGGTTCATTCTCCGTTCTCCTTATGTTCCTTGTCGTAGAAATATTTTATTATATCGCGGCGGGTCACTATGCCTATGAACTTGCCGCGGTCGTCGGTTACGGGGACGAAGTTCTGCTCCATTATAAGCAGCAGGAGCTCGTCCATTCCGGCGCTTACCGGAACTGCCTTGTCGCGCTTTTCGCGCAGTATCTCCGAAACGGAGAGCTTTTCGAGCTCTTTCAGCGAGCCGCGCCCGCACATTGCCCACAGAAAGTCGCCCTCACTCACGGTGCCGACATACTCGCCCGCGCTGTCTATCACGGGAACGGCGGTATAGCCGTGGGCGCACATTTTTTCAAGTCCCTGCCGCACCGTCGCGGCAGATGTTATGTAAACGGTCTCGTCCTTGGGACGCAGAAGGAAAAGCAGGTTCATGGGCACCTCCGTTTGTTTGCAGAATATACAAAATATATTATAGCACATAATACAAAAATAATCAAGAGCCGGAAGTCAAAAAAGGACTCCCCCGGCAGAGAGCCTGCCGGGGGAGCTGTATCATGTTATACGGGAGGATATTTTACTTTCTCTTTCTCGATACGAACATTACCGCGCCTGCGAGCAGAACGAGTGCGAACGCGTCTGCTGTAACGCCTGTGTGCGGGTTGGTCTCGCCTGCGTCAACAACTGCGGGAGCGTCTTCTGCCTTGTCCGTGTCTGCGTCAACCTCGACTTCTTCCGTGTCGTCGTCGTCTTCGTCGATGACTGTGTCGGGGTCGGGTTCTGCGATAGCTTCATCTACGAACGCGATGATGTAGCTGGAGAATCTGTCTGTCAGGAACGACAGTATGTTTGTTTCGGGGTCGTATTCTGTTGTAAGTATCTGAACTACGCCGTTGTGAATACGGAGTACCGCGAATCTGCGGAGAACGTCGGGGTCGGTATTTTTAAGCTCCTCGGGAAGCTCAATGGATACCTTTATCATTCCGGTCTCGTCTACCTGTGTAACAACATCGCCGTTCTTTACATAAAGGCTGATGTCGAGGAACTTGCCGACTGTGTAGCCGAGCTTCTCCGCGAGTGCGGCTTCGGCTTCGCTGTATTCGCCGTCTGTAACTGTCAGATAGATTTCTACGCTCTCGCCGTTTGCGATAGCTGCCTTTGTCTCTTCGTCGAGAACTGCGTCAACCAGGTCTGCAAGCTCTTCGTCGATGAATGCGCCGCCTACGTTCTCGTCGGTGTTCGTTACGTCCTTGACGCCGCCTGCTGTTTCGGGCTCGTCATCGTCACCTGTCTGCGGTGCGGGAGGATTGTCTGCCGCAGGAGAACCTGCGGGCTTGCCGGGATATGTGGGAGTTTGGATAATTCCGGAGGGTGTGGGTGTGGGTGTGGGCTCGGGCTTGTATCCGGATACCGTGAACGGCTTACTTCTGTTCTCGCCCGTATAGAGCTCGCTGTCATCGTTTGCGACAACGGCAGCTATATAAGTACCTTCCGCTGTCGGGAATTCGGCGCCGACTCTTTCAACGCTCTCGCCGCCGTCGATCTCTTCGTAGGTGAAGAAAATAACGTGATATTCGCTTGCGGGAACGATCTGTCCGTCAACCGTTACTGTCACAGACTGGCTTGAAACGTCAACAGTTACCGTACCCTCGGAAATGTCGATCTCGTCAGCTTCAGTGACCGCCTCAAAGTACGCAGTCAGATCCTCCATATCATCAGTGACTATGAGAGTTTCATCCGTTGATGTGGAAGGCTCCGGGGCATGCCCTTCGCCCTCAAAATATGCCCAGTGAACGAACTTATAACCCGTTGCCGGTACGGCGGTAAGCTCCCATTGAGAACTTTCCTGATTATAATTATAGGTTATGCTTCCCGCGTCAGCGTTGGGCGAAACAGTCACCGTCGGCTGTGCGGGGGTGTCAGACTCAAAGACTGCGGTCAGATTTGAATACAAATCGGTATAATAATAAAAAAGATCGTTCGTCGATTCTTTCGTTTGACCGGAATTGTTATCGGAATAAGTCCATTTTACGAACGTATAGCCTGATGCCGGAACGGCATCACAAATCCAGAAACCCAAGTCCGAATCATAATCCATGATTACGTCTCCCGCGTCAGCGTTGGGCAAAACGGTCACCGGCGGCTGTGCGGGGGTGCTGTCAGTGTAGTAAACCTTGACTGCCTTTACTTGTACGGTGTCTGAACCGCCGAGCGTTACAGATGATTTATTCACATTTGTAAATGTTGCAACATCTCCGCTGACAGATTTAGTACCGTCAGAACAGGTTATATCATTAGTCTCATAACAACCTTTTGTCACTTCCAGCTTGGTTATTGTTTCACCGTTTTTGGCGGAAATAGTTGCAGTCAGGCCCGTAAGTGACTTTAAGACGAAGCCGTCTGAATCACCCGCAGAATTCACCGAAATGGTGAAATGTTCTCCTGTATAGGTGCTATCTCCTGTGTTTGTCGTAAACGACTCATACAGATCGTCCGCGCTTGCCGTGACGCTCATTCCTGCCATGCACATAACTACCATGCATACCGACAGGAACAAGCTCAATAATTTTGTTCTTGTTCGTTTCATACCAATTATCCTTTCATCCCAAAATTTCCGCGCCTGCGGGGATATCCGTGCTGCGGAGCCTGTTCTCCACAACATCTTGTATTCGTATTATATCACATATCCCACAGGTTGTCAATGTTTTCCGGACAATCAATTATCAATTTTAACCAAAACGCAAGAAAACGCCCTCCCCGCTGTACGGAGAGGACGTCCCGTATTATTGAAGTCTGATGCCGTCGTCCTTGGTGTCGCTGCGGACGGTGGTGAAATCGCTGAGTATCCAGCCGAAGCTGCTCGTTGTGACCGTAGAGCCGCAGTACACGCACTTGCCGGTGCTTGCCATATCCAGCGGAGCCCCGCAGTTCGGGCAGGTCTTCGGCTGCTCCGATGAGCCGCCCCTGCTGCGCATGAACTTCATCAGATAGCGCATCTTCCACATCGTGGTCTTGTCGCCCTTTATGACCGCTCCGGTGTTGTCGTCGGTCTGATAGTCGATGTACTGGGTGTTCAGATAAACCGTAATGTACTCATACTCGCTGTCGCGGACGTAACTCGTCAGATAAACGTTATTGAACGTGTAGTTCTCATAATGGTATGTGACGTGCTGTTCGATCTTCGCCTGTATCTGCCTGCTCGTGGTATTGAACAGGTTGTTGTGCATAAGGCCGCGCACAGGCTCAAGGTCCTTCGCGCACCACGCGTTCTGCACTGCGATGAAGGTATCCTTCGCGAAAGTGAGCATCTGTTCGCTGCTGAACGACGGGTCGAACTGCTGTACCGCGCTGCGGATATCAGCGGTGCGGTTCGGCACCTGAACGTTATTCGGGCTGCGCGGAGGCGCG
>CAMVBT010000194.1 GCA_947165805.1 uncultured Clostridia bacterium | reverse complement strand
TTCTTATATTACCTATTATAACACTCTTCTTGTCGAACTCGACTTCCTTTTCTCCGGTAATGTGGAGCTGTCTGATGCCGAGCAAATCGCCCACGGCGGGTGCCGGAGCGGCACCGAGATGATAGACTCTTCCCGAGTCGTCGCCGTATTTGCGTATGAATCTCTGCTTGCCGGCTACGGCCTTTCTGTATGCCTTTTCCGACATTTCGTTGCCGAAGATCACCTTTGATCTGTCCATTACTGTTTCCTCCCTAAAAAATTTCTGAAAAGTATTGACAAAACCTGCTTTTTGTGATAGACTGTATATCAGATGATAGATTGACTATCACTCGATACATAGTGTATCATATTTCCGGAGGTTTGTCAAGTGCTAAATGAAAATTCTTCCGATTTTTCTCCGAAATATCTGAAAGACAAGCGAATGGAACGGGCGGTGTCCGTCTGCGCCGCGCTGTTCCTTGAGCGGGGCATCGAGAACATAAAGATGACCGATATCGCCGAGGAGAGCGGCATAGGTGTCGCCACGCTGTACAGATACTTCGGTACGAAGTCCGGTATATCCGCCGCAGCCATGACGTATCTGTGGAACGACCTGAAAAGCCTGTTCGGCGGGATATTCGATGCCGGGACATTTACCGGTCAGACCGGTATCAAACAGATACGCGACCTGCTGCGTATGTTTATAGTAATGTATACCGCCCACAGGGATTTTATGCGGCTGCTCGGTGAGTTCGACAGAATGATACTCGACGAGGAGTTCCCGAAGGAATCCCTCGCCGAATACGAACGCTCGGTGATAAACTTCTATCCGGTGTTCGCGAGAGCTTTCCGGAAAGGCAAAGAGGACGGCACGATAAAAAGCAGCATAGAACCGCGGCTTTTCTACATCACCTACGCCCACGCGCTCACCGAGATGGCGAAAAAATTCATCAGCGGCGAGATACTTCCGTCGGACGACTTCTCCGATGCCGAAAAAGAACTCGAAACAGTCATAGACTGTGCGATATGTTATCTGGAAACAGCCTGACAGACAGGGAGGAACAAATATGGAAAAGAAAATAGCGTCGAACAAAATACTGTGGATATTCGCGATAGGACAGCTCGGCTGGTCCATACTCGCGGGTATCATATCCAACTGGCTGGTGTTCTTCTTCCAGCCTACGTCCGAGGAGATAGCGCACGGTCAGACAGCGTATATCCCGCAGGGAACGTTCATCGGACTTACCGCTATAGGCCTGATTACCGCGTTCGGGCGCATATTCGACGCGGTCACCGACCCGATGATCGCGGGAAAGTCCGACAGGCTCCGTCACCGTCTCGGAAGGCGCATACCGTTCATGCGTTTCGCCGCGATACCGTTCGGAGTCGTGACAGTGCTGATCTTCGTTTCTCCGATAGCGGAGAGCGAAAATCCGGTAAATATGATAGCTCTGTTCGTGTTCGCGATGCTGTTCTACCTGTGCATGACAGCGTACTGCACTCCGTATAACGCTCTTATCCCCGAGCTCGGACGCACGCAGAACGCCCGCATCAACCTGTCCACATTCATATCGGTAACATATTTCTTCGGTACCGCGGTAGCGTATCTTGTGCCGAATATAGCCGCGTTCTTTATGACCGGCCTTTCTCCGCAGGACGCAATGCAGCGCCTCGGAGGACAGGAAAGCGTCGTTTCGCGCTTCGGCAGTGAAATGTCGGAAAAGATCCTCAGCGGCGATTTCACGGTTTATTCCAATTATGCCGAGGCTTACCGCATCACGATAGGCATACTCGCCGGTGTCGCCATAATCTGTATGCTTATCCCTGCGTTCCTTATCGACGAGAACAAATACGCGGACACCACACCTACCGATACTCCCGCGTTCAAATCCCTCGCCGCGACTTTCAGGAACAAGGATTTCCGCCTGTTCGTATGCTCCGATATCCTTTACTGGATAGGCCTTACACTGTTCCAGACAGGTCTTTCGTTCTATATCACCGTATTGATGGGTCTTGAAGCCACATGGACATTCCCGCTGTTCGCAATAATGACGGCAATGTCGCTGGTATGCTACGCGCCCGTGAATATTCTCGCCAAGAAGCTCGGCAAGAAAAAGCTGATATCCTTCGCGTTCATGTTCTTCGCGGTAACGTTTCTTGTTACGGCATTTGCCGGAATAATCCCGATACCCGGCGTGGCATACGGCATCATAGTAGCGGTGCTCGCTTCTATACCCATGGCTATCCTCGGCATACTCCCGCAGGCTGTGGTAGCCGATAACTCCGAAGCCGACAAGATCGACACCGGAGAGAGCAGACAGGGTATGTTCTACGCTGCTCGCACCTTCGCGTTCAAGCTCGGCCAGTCCCTTGCAATGCTGATATTCACAAGTATAGCTCTCATCAATTCCGAAGTTCCGATCGGTCAGCCCGGCTATGGTCTCGGCTACAGACTGACGGCGATAATAGCGACAGTTCTCTGCCTGCTCGGAGGCTTCGTATTCTTCCGTTACAACGAAAAGGGCGTTATCGGAAAGATAACATCGGCAGCGAGTGAGAACAAGGAGGAAAACAATGCTTAAGCTACAGGAAGTCAGATTTGCATATAAAGTAAACGGCAAAGGCTACGCGGTCACTTCTGCGGGAAGCGTCAGCAACAGCCGCATCACTCTCGATGTCTATGACGACGGCGAGGTATTCAGAGCATTCCTGAAAACAAAGAGCGAGATAGAGATAGTGAAGCTGTCCGCTGTCTTTGAGTATGATTTCGATGATGATGACAGGATATTCCTGAACGGCTATCAGTCGTGGACGGACAGCTATGAGCACACGATAAACGATACGGAGCACGGTCTCGACCATGTTCCGGCAGGGCTTAACGACAAATACGCGTTCGCAGCCTACGGAGACTACAGCTTCGTGAAGTATATCCGCAGACGCGGCAGGCTCCACGGCTTCTCCTACGGCTATATCCGCGATGCTTACGGCAATTTCGACTTTATCGGTTCGCTCAATGAGAACTCGGGATTTACGGTCATAAAGACAGACACGGCAGGGAACACCGTTACGGTGGAGAAGGACTGCTCCGGGCTTTTCGTAAGCGACAGCTACGACGGTTTGCAGATATATATGGGAAGCGGCTCGGAGACCAAGGTATTTGACCGTTATTTTGAACTGATGAACATATCTCCGTCGCACGAAAAGCCTATCTTCGGCTACACGAGCTGGTACAGGCACTATCAGGATATCAATGAGCGCTGCCTGCTCGCGGACCTTGAGGGTGTTAGGAACAGCGATCTCAACGCCGACGTGTTCCAGATCGACGACGGTTACCAGACCGCTGTGGGCGACTGGCTGAGCGTGGATATGTCCAAGTTCCCGGACGGAATGAAGCCCCTCGCGGAAAGAATATCGGCAGAGGGAATGACTCCGGGGCTCTGGCTCGCGCCGTTCGTGTGCGAGGAGAGATCGGAGATGTTTGAAAAGCACCCGGAATGGCTGCTCAGGGACGAGAACGGTCAACCTGTGCGCGCGGGCTGCAACTGGAGCAATCAGTACGCGCTGGATATTTATAACACGGAGCTCCGCGCGTACCTGCATGATGTATTCTGTACGGTCACGGGCGAATGGGGATTCGGCCTGCTCAAGCTCGACTTCCTGTATGCTGTCTGCATACTTCCTCGCCGCGACAAGACACGCGGGCGCGTTATGGCAGACGCCATGGACTTCCTGCGTGAGATATCGGGAGGCGCGAAGATACTTGGCTGCGGAGTCCCGCTGGCTTCGGCCTTCGGAACTGTCGATTACTGCCGCATAGGCACAGATGTGACGCCGGAATGGGACGGTCAGGACTATATGAAGCTCTTCCACCGCGAGCGTCCGAGTACAAGGCTCAGCATACTCAATTCCGTGTTCCGAAGACAGCTCAGCGGGCGCGCGTTCATAAACGATACAGATGTGTACATACTCCGTGATACAGAAAATACGATGAGCCTGCAGCGCAGGCGGACGCTTGCCGAGATAAACGCGATGTGCGGCGGAGTGCTGTTCAACTCGGACAATATGAGCGTATACGGTGAGGCGCAGACAGAGATGCTCGGAGCGATAAAGTCGCTGAACGGAGCGAAGGTGCTGTCCGCGGTGCTTGACGGCAGCCGCCTTATAATAGCCGCGGAGAAGGACGGAAGAAGCTTTGTCCGTGTTTATGCGGTATAAAAACAGGAACAGCGTGCCTCAGAGGCTGTGATACAGACGGCTGAGATACAGGCAGGGAGCGCGGGCTCCCCAAAAAACAAAGGAGATACTATAAAGAGAAGACTGTCCGCTGGAGCGGGCAGTTTTCTTTTATGGAAATATATGTCGGATAAATACCAAAAAATTTGCTTTTTCCTATTGAAAAACAAGTAAAAATCTGCTATAATAATAATGTTGATTTTAGGCGGCCGGGCAAAGCAGCCGGGTCTCCAAATGAAAATGAAAGGAAGAAACAGAAATGGGCAAATTAAACAAGAAGAATGTGGAAGACCTTAACGTAAAGGGCAGAAAGGTACTCGTCCGTGTGGACTTCAACGTTCCTATGAAGGACGGAAAGATCACAAATGACAACAGAATAGTTGCTGCGCTCCCGACTATCAACAAGCTGATCGAGAACGGCGCGAAGATAGTTCTTTGTTCACATCTCGGCAAACCGAAGAACGGTCCCGAGGACAAGTTCTCCCTCAAGGCTGCCGCTGACAGGCTCGCAGAGCTTGTAAGCACAAAGGTGACCTTCGCGAAGGACGATACAGTCGTAGGCGAGAACGCAAAGAAGGCTGTCGCGGAAATGAAGGACGGCGAGATCGTTGTTCTTGAAAATACCCGTTTCAGAGGCAGCGAGGAGACAAAGAACGGCGAAGAGTTCGCAAAGGAGCTCGCGGACCTCGTTGACAACGAAGTATTCGTTATGGACGCTTTCGGTTCCGCTCACCGTGCGCACGCTTCCACAGCGGGCGTTACAAAGTTCGTCAAGGAGACCGCGGTAGGTTACCTGATGAACAAGGAGATCGAGTTCCTCGGCAACGCTGTTGAGAACCCTGTAAGACCGTTCGTGGCTATCCTCGGCGGCGCAAAGGTAGCTGACAAGCTGAACGTTATCTCCAACCTGCTTGAAAAGTGCGATACACTTATCATCGGCGGCGGTATGGCTTACACATTCCTCAAGG
>CAMVBT010000193.1 GCA_947165805.1 uncultured Clostridia bacterium | reverse complement strand
CGTTAAGGGTATCATAGCTCTGTATCGACAGCTCTTCAAGCAGGGCTGTCGTTTTTTCGTCGGCGGGCTCTTTCGCGGAGACCGTCATTACCGAATATTCCGGAGAAGCCGCTTTCAGCAGGTCACCGAGCCTTTTCGCGTATCTGCCGTGGTGCGGGAGCTTTATCCAGTCGCAGCTCCAGTCTGTGCCGGATTTCAGCATCTGCTTTATGCGGGCGTTTTCAATGTCCCCGCAGAACAGGAAAGTACGTTCGCCGTATGTCATTTTCGTGACCAGCGAGAGGTCGTTGTCGTACTCCTTGTCCTCGTCCTTCATCAGTTTTTCGGGATCGTCGGCGGGATATACGGTAAGCTCCGCCGTGCCGAGCGTGAAACTTGTCTGCTCTGTCAGAGCCTTTGCGCCCTCCATGCCGTTTATCGCGTTCATGAAGGCTGTGTATTCCGCACGGTCTCCCTCATAGTCCGGATAGAGCACTGTGTCCGCGCCGAGCTTTTTCAGCACCGCGGCGGCTCCGCCGACATGGTCCTTGTCGAAGTGTGTTATCTGGAGCACATTGAGGCGGTCTATGCCGCGCTTTTCCAGCTCTGAGATCAGATGATCACCGTTCGATGCCTCGCCGCAGTCTATGAGCATCGCAGAGCCGTCCGCCTGCACAAGTATCGCGTCCGCCTTGCCGATACCGAACACCGTTATCACGGCATGGGGTGCTTTTTCCGCGGGTGCGCAGCCCGAAAACGCGAACAGCGCGGCAATAATGAGTATGAGAGCGATCAGACCGTGGTGCTTCATAGCGCAACTCCTTGTAATATTTTCCTCTTGTCCGAATATTATGTAATAATCAAACCGAACGGAGGTAATATGATGAAAAAAATTAAGATATGGGATATCCTGATATTCGTGCTTTCCGCGGAGCTGGCGGGGGCTCTGTCCGCGCTCATCGCGGGCGGAAGCTTCGGCGCGTACTACGAAACGCTCGTTAAGCCGCCGCTTGCTCCGCCTGCGTGGCTGTTCCCGGTGATGTGGGCAGTGCTGTACGCGCTTATGGGGATATCGGCGTATCTGATAAACGAGTCCGGCGGCGAACAGCGCAGACCCGCTCTGATACTGTATCTCGCGCAGCTCTTCGTGAACCTGCTCTGGAGCCCCGTGTTCTTCGGATTGCGCTCTTTCGGCGGAGCCGTCGCGGTGGTCATTGCCATGCTCGTGCTCGTCGTATGTATGCTGCTTGTATTCGGCAGGATAAGCAGATGCGCGGCTCTGCTGAATATACCCTATGTGATCTGGACGGCGTTCGCGTCGTATCTCACGATAGGCTTCTGCGTGCTTAACTGAGTGTTCCGCAGCCTCCCGGCAGCGTCAGCTTATCACTGACCCTGCGCAGTACATATTCCGCGCGGCTCTCCATTTCCGGGAGCGCGCCGAGCGGGAAAAATTGCAGGCAGCTGCTTTCGTCATCGCTGACCGACGGCTCTCCGGATACACCGACCGCCATGTAAACGGCGGCAACGGTGTAGGTCTCGTCGCCGTTCGGATAACGGAAGTACATTTCTTTACCGGAGATCACGTCAAGGAGCCGGAAGCGCTCGGCTTTCAGTCCCGTTTCTTCCCGCAGCTCGCGCGCGGCGGTTTCCTCAAGGCTCTCTCCGGGCTCCATGCCGCCGCCGATGATGCCCCATGTCTCTGTATCCGTGCGCAGGTTCAGCAGTATCTCGTTTTTGTCGTTCAGTACGATGACCGTTGCGCCCGTATTTATGACCGGGCTGTGTCCGATGTATTTCCGCAGTTCCGATATATAGCTCATGGTCATTCCTCATCAGTTTTTATAAGAGCATTATAGCACAGAACTCCGGAAATTTCAAGTGGCTGTGAAAATGCACAATATGCAGCGTCCCGGATTGTCGGAAATGACGATTCGCGCTTGCCGCGGAAATGTATGTCCGTAAAAGCTTGACTTGCCGCAAAAAATGTATTATAATACAGTTTGACAGAGCTCGCATATACTGCGCTCATTTGGTAAAACGATTACACAATCGGACGTTAAAAGGAGATATGTATGAGAAAAACAAGACTGAAAACAGCCCTCATCTCGGCGTTCCTTATGACGGCGCTTCTGCTGTCCGGGTGCTCGGGTACGCAGCCCGCGCAGACCTTGAAGGACACACAGCCCGCTGACACGCAGGGCGGCACGGTGACTCCCGCGGAGACGGCTCCCCCGAAGAACGCGAACAACGCTGACGACAGCGGCATAAACACCATGACCGCGCTGGAAGTGTCGAAGCTCATGGGCAACGGCATAAACCTCGGCAACACGCTCGAAGCCTACAATCATCAGGCATACCTGAACGGCACCGACCCGACACTCGCGGAGACGGTCTGGGGAATGCCCACGACAACCCGTGAGATGATCGACGGCATGAAAGCTGCGGGATTCGACACTATCCGTATCCCCGTGGCGTGGACGAACGGAATGAACTACGAGGCCGACGACTACACGATAGACGAGCGGCTCATGCAGCGCGTGGAGACCGTCGTGAACTACGCCCTCGACGCCGATATGTTCGTCATCGTCAATGACCACTGGGACGGGAGCTGGTGGGGAATGTTCGGCTCCTCTTCCGAGGAGACCCGAGAAAAGGCAATGAAGATGTACCAGACGATGTGGAGGCAGATAGCGGGGCGCTTCGCGGACTACTCCTACAAGCTGATATTCGAGTCCGCCAATGAGGAGCTGGGCGACCGCCTCAACGACAAGGACGTTGCGAAGGACTCCGGCAGCCTGAACACCGCGCAGTGCTATGAGACCGCAAATCTGATAAACAGCGAGTTCGTGAAGCTCGTGCGCTCCACGGGCGGCAAGAACGCCGACAGGTTCCTGCTCATCGCGGGCTACAACACGGACATAACGCGCACCTGTGACGATAAGTTCGTAATGCCCGAGGACACGGCAGAGAACAAGCTGTTCCTGTCCGTTCATTACTACACGCCGTGGGATTACTGCGGCACAAAGGCCGTGCAGAGCTGGGGCTCGCCGAAGCAGTACGACGAGATGAACGATCTGATGAAGAAGCTCACGAAGTTCACCGATAAGGGCTACGGCGTCATAATCGGCGAGTACGGCGTGCTGACGGACGGCGGCTCGAAGCCTAAGCCTGACACGGACATCTATTTCACGAATTTCCTGAACAACTGCGATATTTACAACGTCGTTCCCGTACTATGGGACTGCAACGGGCTCTACCGCCGCAGAGAAGGGAAGATAGCCGACGAGACCATAGCGAAGCTTTTCCTCGACAGAAGCTACGCCTCGCAGTCGACGCTCGAATACGAGCAGATAACTGCGAACGCGAAGGCTCAGATGGCGGAGGACTACGAATTCGCGCAGGCCCGTATGATCGACGAGGGCGATCTCCCTGCCACCGACGATACGGCTGTCGCTTGGATAATGTATCAGGCTGCCGATTACGGCATGGCTTACTGCGTCGGCAATGTCTACGATCCGACGAACAAGAGCACGGGCGTCAAGGCTACAAACGCGCTGATAACCGGCGAAGGGCAGTACACCGTAGCTCTGGACTTCTCCGCTGCGGGCATCGCGAACGGCGTGAACTTCTCCGCGCTCGGCATCTATAACGGCGAGAAGCTGTTCCCGGGCTATATCATCACGATAGACAGTCTGAAAGTCAACGGCGAGAAGACCGAGCTTGTCGGAAAGCCCTTCACGAACTCCGACGACGGCAAATGCACGCGCGTGAACCTGAAAAATCCGTGGGTATCGAAGCCTCCGGACGACGCGAGAGTGGCCGACGGCGATACCGAGGGCATCTCCGCGCAGGTATGGCAGATAAGCGACAGGAAGCGCATAACCACTATCGAGATCACGTTCACTTATACAGCCCCGTGAGCGGGGATATGAAGACGGCAGCCCTTTGCGGGCTGCCGTTGTTTAATATCCTATCACTTCCGAAGAAACAGTCTCTGTGATATCCTTCGGGATATCGGAGATCTTCAGGGTGTAGACAAGGTTTCTTGTGGGGTCGTATATGCCGAGGTATTCCAGAGACTTTTCAAGCTTCGGCTCGGCTTTGATGAGCATTATGTACTGCATCAGCACTTCGAGTGTCTCGGGCGTGGTGGGTTTCTGCTTCTTGCTGTTCGAGAAGAAGATCTTCCATACCGCCTTGTATGTCAGCAGGTCTATGCTTCCGGAATTGACCGTTTTCGTGAACGCCGGGAGCAGTGAGGGCGGTTTGTCTATAATGCCCGCCGCATAGGGTTTCTGACCTTCGTAGCTCGGGTAGAATATGCAGGTGTTCATGATGCACACAGCCATATCGAACATATAGTCCCCAAGTTCGTGGGATATCTTTATAGTTGTGTGTTTTCCGCTGTACCGGGGATTCAGGAAGTATTCGTATGACATCAGGTCGCAGACGGTCTCGATCATTCCGTCGTCAAGGATATCGTTTTCCGGGACGTAGTTATCCTCGATAAGTCCGCGGTAATTGCGGTCGGAATTGTTGATGCGGTCAAAAAGCCGTTCGGCGTTTTCGCTGTCGCCGATGTTCGCGGCACCTTTGAGAGCGTCCTCGAACAATACTGCCGGTTCTGTCTCCTTTTCGAGATAAACAAGGGCGAGTATAGTTTTCTTGACGAGTCTCATTGATTTTTCCGGCGTTTCATACGGCTCGGGGAAGGGCTGCTTTTTCAGATATTTTCTTATAAATTCCTCATCTATACGGCGGTAATCGGTTATGCCGTCCTCCTGATAGAACCTGACTATGCCGAGAAAACCGCCCGACGGCTGTATGAAATGCTTTGCGCGAGAAGAGATCGAAGCCATCTGTTACCTCCGTTACAGTTCATATTTGATATTGCTTCTGATATGCTGCACGATACCGCTGAACGCGCCTGCTGCGGAAGCGTCATAAGCACAGACTATGGTCTTTGCCGTACTGTCCTTGGAGTAGGTCACCCGGAACTCTCCGTCCGAGGCGGACACATCGGTAATTTTTGCGAAGTCGAGATTTGCTTCCTTTCCGTTGACGTTGAAGCCGACATGATCCGCGAACGCCGTCACGGTGCAGTTCCCGCTGGCGAAGGGCAGGCCGGAGTCGTATCTGCACACGGCATTACCGACGGGCTTCAGACTGTCCTTTTCCTTTTTCTTTTCCATTGATTTTCT
>CAMVBT010000192.1 GCA_947165805.1 uncultured Clostridia bacterium | reverse complement strand
GAAAGGCCGATGAGTTCGGCGGGGAGTTGGAAGATGACGGTCATGGCGACGCCGCCGAGGAGGGTGAGGATTTCGGGGGCAGCGAGGCCGAACACGGAATTGAGAACAGGTACGAAAACGAGGGCGAGGGCTCCGGCGAGCATACAGCCCGAGACAAGCCATGACATTGTATTGCCGGATTTGATTATACCGATGATACCGCGGTCACCGAGGTTGGCAAGGCAGGTAAAGAGCAGTCCGAACACGAATAGCAGCAGGAAACCGCTGCGGCAGAGCACTGTCAGCGCGTCGGCGGACTCCGCCTCGGTGCCGTTGTAGCCCGAGGACATCAGATAATAGATTATTTCTGCCGCGCCGAGGCCTATCGCCTGCAGGAGCGGTCTGACAAAGAAGCCCTTGCGGAGCTTTCCGCGTCCGATGTATACCGAGGGCTCGGTCATGGTGCGCAGGTCGGCGGTGTTCTCGAAGAACATGAACGACGCGAGGGGAACGACTACAATTGTTATGAGTGCTCCGATAACGGGGGAGACCACAGGCTGCGTGCCGATAAGGAAGTTAAATACCGCGAAGCCTGCAAGTGCGAGAAAAGCGGTTATTGCCGCGGAAATACACCTTTTTATATTCATGTGGGACTGTCTCGCGACACCAAGGATATCCTTTGCGGTCTCGAAGCTGTCGTTGTTTACGATAACGTCACACTCCTCGAACGCCGCACCGGTGACACGGCTCGCGAGGGAAACTCCCACGTCCGCGAGCTCCAGCAGATCGCTGTCGGTGGCGGTCTCGCCGGTTATCATCACGACCTCGCCCGCGTCCTGAAGGCGGCGTATGATGTCACGCTTCATATCGTATGTTATGCGCGCGAAAACGCCCACATCGGTGAGGTCTATGTCTCCGCCCCCGGCGAGCATATCGCCGGTGACAGCCTTGTCGCCCCTGATGCCTATTTTCTTCGCAACGGCGAGTGCGGTCTCGGCGCTGTCGCCTGTGGTCATTATGACACGGGCGCCGGCCTTGCGGCAGCCGAGAATGGCGGCGGGTATATAGTCCTTGGTCTGTTCCTCAAACGCGATGAGACCCATGAAGTTATAGTGCGCAGAGCTTATCTTTTCCGGTATCTCCGCGTCCTCGGCAAGTGTCGCGTAGGCGACAGCAAGCACGTTATAGCCGGTCTGCGCGTAGGAGACCATTTTGTTCTGCACCGTGTAGAGCATATCGTTCGGCACGTCGCAGAGCGGCAGGAGCTTTTCGGGGTTGCCCTTTATGCACAGGAGCCTTGCCCCGCCGACTATCCAGAGGTTGCCCGCGGCACCCTCGTTCTCGTCGAAGGCGTACTCTTTAAGGCACTCGTTCGATGTCAGCTCCGAGGTGTCCTGCCCCTTGAAAGAAGCGTCGAGAATGATAGCCTGATCGAACGGATCGTCGGGCTTGCGGCTGCACGCGAGCACCGACACGTTGGAAAGCATGGTCTCGTTGGCTGTCAGGGTGTCCGCGACCTGCATATTCTTCTTTGTGACCATTCCGTTCTTATCAATAAGTATGCAGGTAACGGCGTTGATATATTCCACAGTCCGGAGACTTTTCACCCAGATACCCTTTTCTTCGAGCTTTTGCGCTCCTTTTATGTAATAAAGACGAATAATCGACGCGGTCTCGGCAGGGATAAAGCAGAGCGCGAACGACGCAGCCGGCCAGAACGCACTATATATAGTGTCATAGAACGGGATATTGACGCTTACATGGATAAATGTGAACGCCGCGGCTACGAGCAGGACTGCCGCGACAGCTGTGAATATGCCCGAGATGCGCATAACGAGCTTTTCAAGAGATGTGTAATAGACCTCGGCCTCATGCACGGCGCCGTACTGCTTGAACAGCTTTGTGTCCACGCCTGTCGCTGTGACGCGCGCCACGAGCCGTCCGGTGATTATCTTCGTACCCTTGTATATGCAGCTTCTCTTGAATTCCTCGTTCACGTTGTCCGCGCCTGTTATTTTCTTTACGGGCTCCTTGCTGCCGGTAAGGATACTCTCGTCTACGGTGAGATCTTTTATTTCGAGCAGGTGAGCGTCCGCGGGAACGCTCTCGCCTTCTTCAAGCACGAGAATGTCGTCCGGGACGATATGCTCACGGCTGATGCCGCGTATCTCACCGCCGCGCACTATGCGGTATTCGGCTTTTGAGCGGTCTTTCAGCTTAAAGAAATATTTGTCGCAGTAGGTGTTCTTTACTATCTCCGAAGCCACATAAAGCCCGCAGAGAAGCAGGAGCATGATGCTCGCGCATATCTCTGCCATGCTGTTCTCGTCGGTTATCACGCCGTGCCACATACTTATCGCGGCGGCGGCGAGCATTATGAAGAACCGCAGGTTCAGGAACGCTTTTACGGGGCTGTAGCTTTTTTCCTTCTCGTCCAGCTTCGTATCGCTGTTGTAGCCGTACAGTTCTGTATTGTCACGGACTTTCTCTTCGTCAAGTCCCGTATATTCATTGGAAAACTCAAAAACCTTTGCCATTTATGTTCAGCCTTTCGATCTGTTATACTTTTTTATGTCACAACGTTTAGTTGGTGTTTATCCGGGTTGGGTACTATATATTTGAAAATCACATCTATTATACCACAATATCTATGAAAAATCAAGCACGTTCAGCCTTGATTTTTTTTCATGTATATGCTATAAGCGCGGAGCCCGCGCTCCCAATATTTCCTCCGGAAGTTATTTTTCCTTTTCGGCCACTTCTCCCATTGCTTTTTTCTTCTTTATATGCTATAATAGAATGCGTGGACAGAAAAAAAAGGAGATGACGGGAGTGTCCAATCTGACGGAAAAGGCTATCAAGGCGTCGGCACTGAAACTGCTCAACGAAAAGCCGCTGAACCAGATAACGATAAAGGATATAACCGAGGACTGCGGCATAAACCGCAACTCGTTCTATTACCACTTCCGCGATCTGCCGTCGCTGATCAAGACAATGGTGCTCGAACAGGCAGAGAATATCATCGCGGAATACCCGTCCATAACCACGCTGGAACAGTGCCTTGACGCTGCCCTCAGCTTCGCGAAGAATAACCGCAGAGCTGTAATGCACATCTATAATTCGTTGAGCCGCGACATATACGAGCAGTATCTCTGGAGAGTGTGCGAACAGCTCGTTGCCGCATACGTCAATAACGTGATCCCCGCTGACGCCATAGACGGCTTCGACCGCGAGGTGATAATAAATTTCTACAAATGCGCCTGCTTCGGCTATATCCTCGATTGGCAGCGCGGCGGCATGAAAAGCGACCTCAAAGCGCAGTTCATGCGTATGCTCGAGATAAAGAAGGACGTCATCGGCGAGATAGCAAAGGAATGGACAGGGCTCGCGTGAGTACCGAACTGTCCCGTTTTCGGGACAGATGCTTCTCTGAATATTGAATAATCAACGCATTTGTGATATTATGATACTGTAAAAACAGGAAATTCGGGCAGCCCCCGTACACCGGAAAGGAAGAATAGTAATATGGCAAAAGCAGCAGCACCCAAAAAAGGACTTGAAAAACCCGTTACCGCCGACGACAAGAGAAAGGCTCTTGACGAAGCGATAGCACAGATAGAAAAACAGTTCGGCGCAGGCTCGGTAATGAGAATGGGCGAAAAGACGACCCTCGATGTAGAGTCGCTGCCCACCGGCTCTATCGGACTTGATATGGCGCTCGGCATCGGAGGTCTGCCCAAGGGCAGGATCATAGAGATCTTCGGACCGGAGTCCGGCGGTAAGACCACCGTTACCCTCCACGCCATAGCCGAGGCGCAGAAGCGCGGCGGTATAGCGGCGTTCGTCGATGTCGAGCACGCTCTTGACCCCGTATATGCCCGCAAGCTGGGCGTTGACGTGGATCAGCTGATCGTATCGCAGCCCGACACCGGCGAGCAGGCGCTCGATATAATGGAAGCCCTTGTACGTTCCGGCGCGATAGACATTATCGTCCTCGACTCCGTGGCGGCAATGGTGACCAAGGCCGAGATCGACGGCGATATGGGCGACACCTTCGTCGGTGTTCAGGCGAGACTGATGTCCGCCGCAATGAAGAAGCTCACCGCGGTCATCTCCAAGACCAACACAGTTGCGATATTCATAAACCAGATACGCGAGAAGATAGGCGTTATGTACGGCAACCCCGAGACTACCCCGGGCGGCAGAGCGCTCAAGTTCTACGCTTCCGTGCGCATCGAGGTGCGCAAGGGCGAGCCCATAAAGGACGGCTCGGAGACCATAGGCAACCGTACAAAGTGCAAGGTCATCAAGAATAAGGTGGCTCCGCCCTTCAAGACCTGCGAGTTCGATATGATCTTCGGCCACGGCATCTCCCGCACCGGCGAAGTGCTCGACTACGCGCAGGAGCTGGGCATAATCAAGAAGTCCGGCGCATGGTTCAGCTATGAGGATATGCGCATAGGGCAGGGCAGAGAGAATACAAAGAAGTTCCTCGACGACAATCCCGCCGTTATGGCAGAGATCGAGGAGAAGATATGGGCAAGCGCGGACAAGCTCGAGGACGAGGAAGCCGGAGAAGCCGAAGCTCCCGCGGCCGCCGCTCCCGAGGAAGCCCCTGCTCCGGCAGCGGAGGACAAGCCTGCCGATAAGCCCAAGCGCGGCAAGCCCAAAAAGAGCAGTGTCGTGATTTCCGCGGACGATGATTTCGAGGAATTCTCGATAGACGACATCAATGAGTAAGCCCGACGAGCTTGATATAGCGAAACGCCGAGCCATGCACCTGATCGCCGCCCGTGAGTACGGACGCAACGAGCTCATGGCGAAGCTCCGCGAGCATTACAGCGAGCAGACCGTTCAGACGGTAGCCGACCTGATGTGTGAGTACGGCTATGTGGACGACAGGCGTTACGCGGAAAAACTTGCCCGAAGCTATATCGAGGTGCGGGGCTACGGCAGGAGCCGTGCTGCCGTGATGATGCGGCAGAAGGGTCTCGAAGCGGACACGATAGATGAGGCTCTCGGCAGATATTCGGACGAGGACATCACCGCGGAGATAACGCAGATACTGCGGAAAAAGTACGCGGACAGGCTTTTCCTCCCGGGTGTTGAGGGCAAAAAGGAAATGCAGAAGATAATAGCCGCCCTTGCAAGGCGCGGCTACGGCTACAATGAGATAAAGGCGGCGCTCTACGCGCTGGAAAATGAAAAGGAAG
>CAMVBT010000191.1 GCA_947165805.1 uncultured Clostridia bacterium | reverse complement strand
AGGAAATTCCCCGTTGTGCGCGACCTCACGGTCGACAGGAGTGTAATGTTCGACGATCTGAAAACACTCGGTTCGTGGCTTGAAGACAGCGCGGAAAACGACGGAACGGGCATATCCTACGACGCGTCACGCTGTCTGCAATGCGGCTGCTGTCTCGAGGTCTGTCCGAACTTTTTCGCGGGCGGGGAATTCTTCGGCACTGCCGCTGTGATGTCCGCGTCAAGACTTATCGCACAGGCTCCCGACAGTGAAAAGAAACGCCTGTATGACGCATATAACGGACACTTCTACAAGGGCTGCGGCAAATCGCTCGCCTGCCGGGATATCTGCCCCGCGGGAATAGATGCCGAAAGACTGCTTGTCAATTCGAACGCCGCCGCTGTCTGGAAGCGGGGTTCACGCGGTAAACAAAAATGAGAAGAATATGTGCGATAATAGGGATATTTCTTATACTGACCGCGTCGGCGTGCGAAAGCGCCAAATATCATTACGATGTACGCCGTGATCTGAGCATAACGTTCGCCAACGCAGATAAAGTCATAGAAGAGATGCGGGAAGCATTTGTTTCCAAATGCCAGAAGATAACGGTATGCTATGAATCCGGCTCGGACAATATGGACGACATCTACCCCATGATCGACGAGCTTGTGATGTTCGCGATGTCAGAGACCGGCGACCCGCGCGAAGGCGATTATCTTTATCACCAGTACGGCGGTTACCGGACAGAATACAGCTGTGAAAGAAGCGGAGACAGGTTCTCCTATACCATAGATATTTTTCCCGATTATTTTACGACTCCGAAGCAGGAAAAGCTCGTTGACGAAAAAATGTCGGAGATAGTTTCGCTTCTTGACCTTGACGGGAAAAACGAATATGAGAAAATCAGCGCGGTATATAACTACGTTTATGAAAATGTAAAATACGACAAGGTACACAGGAAAAATCCGCGCTATCACCTGAAATCCACGGCTTACGGGGCGCTTGTGAACGGCTGCGCCTGCTGTCAGGGCTACAGCGTGCTGATGTACCGGCTGCTGCGTGAGGTCGGGATAAACACCCGTGTTATCACAGGAAACGCGGTCTGCGGAAATGAGAGCGAATACCACGCATGGAATATCGCAGAGGCCGACGGGATTTATTATAACATTGATGTGACGTGGGACTCGCAGAACGGCACTCACGGGTATTTTCTGAAAAGCGACACAGAGTTTTCAGAAACTCACATAAGAGATGAGCAGTATTCGACGAAGGATTTTTATGAAAAATATCCGATGTCGGAAAACAATTATGTTATCTGAGGAGAATACAATGAAAAACATCAAAAGCAGGATCGGCGGCATTATTCTATTCATTCTGAGCCTTGCGCTCACAGTCGGCATAAAGGCGGTATTCCCTGCCTGCCCTCCGCACGACGACGGCTCTTTCATGAACTGTCACTGGGCGGAGCAGTCGGTATCCGGCGCGGGACTCGCGCTTACGGCGATATCGCTGACAGTACTAATTTTCGGGAGCGGTAAAGCATCTGCCGGAGCGTCGCTCGCGATGATACCTCTGGCGGCAGTGACCGCGCTGACACCCGATATACTCATACCGCTATGCAAGATGCCGATGATGCGGTGCCACACTGCAACTCACCCCGCGGTCATCGTCATATCCTGTCTTATCGCGGTGACGGCGCTCGTGAACGCTGTACTTATCCTCCGTAAAAAGGAAGCAGACAAATGAAACTTACCGGAAGTCTTTCGTTCAGGAACGTAAAAGGCAGACCGGCAAGGTCGCTCGCACTGATGATACTTACCGCGATAATGGCGGCTTCGATAGTTGCGGGAACGATCACGGTCACAAGCCTGAAAACAGGTCTCGGAGCCCTCGAAGCGCGGCTAGGAGCGGATATTATGGTAGTCCCCGCGTCCGCGGCATCAAAGAAGGATCTCGAGAATATCGTCCTGCAGGGCAGCATGGGCTACTTCTACATGGACAGGTCGTATTACGACAAGGTGGCCGCGCGTGAGGGCATCGAAAAGATATCCGCGCAGCTCTTTCTCGCGTCCGCAAGTGCCGTGTGCTGCTCGGGGCCCTTGCGGGTAAGCGGGTCCGCCCGCGAGGCGGAGTTCACGGTGGCGGCGTGGATTCGCAAAAGCGCGGGCGGAGAGCTCGGGCTGCTCGATGTGGTCGTCGGAAATGACCTGAGCGTATTTGTCGGTGATACGATAACATTCTACAATGTCAAGTGCAACGTAGTGGCGAAGCTCGACAAGACCGGGACCGATCTCGATACCGCGGTGTACACGAATACGGACACGATCAAAAAACTGATAGCGTCGTCGCTGGAGCTCGGAATGAACGACTTTAAGGGAATAGACCCGGACAAGGTCGTTTCCTGCATACTCATAAAGGTCGCGGACGATCACCCGGTGGACGAGGTGCTGAACGACCTTAACCTGCACGTCCGCCGCACTAAGTCGTTCAAGACGAAGGATATGATCTCCGGCGTTTCGGACAGTCTTATCGGAGTTTCGGGCATTATAGGAGTGCTTATGTGCGCGGTCTGGGTACTCGGGCTTGTGATACTGTTTCTCGCGTTCACGCTGTCGGTCAATGAGCGGAAGAAGGAATTCGCGGTGCTTCGGATCGCGGGAGCCTCGCGCAGAAAAATATCCCGCACGGTGGTGTCGGAAGCGCTTATTATAACGCTTACGGGCGGCATAGCGGGAATAGTCGCGGGACTGCTGATAATGCTTCCGTTCAACGGGCTTATCGAAGAGAGCATGGGACTGCCGTTCCTGCTTCCGCAGGCTTGGGTGATCGCCGTGCTCTGTGCCGGTGCGGCAGTCGTTTCCGCCGCCGCGGGAGCTGTCGCTTCCGCATATTCCGCGCGCAGGATAAGCAGGCTCGACGCGGGACTCATTCTGAGGGGTGACAACTGATGACAATTACCGCCAACGATCTTAGCAAGGAATTTATCCGTCAAGGCAAGGGAACAAACCGCTTTGTCGCCGTGAAGCCCACGGATATCGCGATAGAACAAGGAAAACTGACGCTGCTCATGGGACGTTCCGGGAGCGGAAAATCAACGCTGCTGAATATGCTTGCGGGACTTCTCGCACCGACCTCGGGGAATGTGATGTACGGAGACAGCGATATTTACACACTTGACGATGATAAGCTGTCGGAATTCCGCATGGAGCACATAGGCGTTATCCCGCAGGGACAGACCGTTGTCGGCAGCCTCACAGTGCTCGAAAACATCTGCCTTTCATATCTGATACACGGGACTGCCGACGATCACGCCGCAGCGCATACCTATGCCCGCGAGCTTATGGAACGGTTCGGCATCGCGGAGCTTGAGAACGAACTGCCATCGGCGCTGTCCGGAGGTGAGCTGCGGCGAATGGCGATAGCGCGTGCCATGATAAGAAAGCCCGACGTGATATTTGCCGACGAGCCGACCTGCGACCTTGACGACGAAAACACGGAGCTTGTTCTGAATATCCTGAAAAATACAGCGGCAGGCGGAACAGCGGTATTCATGGTGACGCACGAAAAGGACGCCGTCGGATACGCCGATATCCGCTATTCGATGAACGCCGGCGAGATCGGCAGGAGGTAAGCGGTTCTGTCTGAAAGAACAGAACAGACCTGAAATGATGAGAGGTGATAATATGAAAATACTTGTTTACGGCTGCGGAGTTATCGGTTCATATCTGACGCACATTCTTTGCCGCGCGGGCAACAATGTGACTGTCTGCGCGAGAGAAAAAACAAAGGAAACACTCGAAAAATACGGGCTTCGCATCAAGCACAAACTGCAGAAAACCAAGACTGTCGATTACCCGGAAGTCATTGATAAGGCGGACGAAAACGAGCACTACGACATCGTGTTTTCGATAATGCAGGGACAGCAGCAGACTGCGCTCCTGCCCGACCTCGCGAGGGTAAACGCGCCGCTGTTCGTGCTCGTCGGGAACAATCTGTGCGCAGCAGAGACCGAGCGCGGATTCCGGGAGCTTGCGGGTGACGGCAGGGCGCTGCTGTTCGGATTTCAGGGAACGGGCGGAATACGCGAGAAGACATACTCGGTATGCGTTCGTTTCGGAGATTCCCGCCTCACTGTCGGAGGCCTGCACAGCGAGCCTTCGGAGCAGCAGAAAGCCGTCCTGAAAGCTGCGTTTTCGGGGACGAGATACGGGCTTGTTTTCATCGACGATATGGAGGGCTGGCTGTACTGTCACGCCGCGTTCATCCTGCCGATAGTCTATATCAGCTACGCGTATAACTGCGATCTCCGCACTGCTCCGAAACTGGCGCTCGACCTGCTCATGAAAGCCGCCGAGGAGGGCTACGCGCTTATAAAAAAGACGGGAATAAAAATACGTCCCGTGGGCGACGACAAATACTTTGATAGTAAACCTAAAATGGCGGTGATGAAGCTCGCAATGTTCGGTATCGCAAAGACAACGATCGGCGAGCTTATCGCCACCGACCATTGCCGCAACGCCGGTACTGAAATGGAATACCTCGACCGCGAGTTCAGCGGACTGCGCGAAAAAGCAGGCGGCTTCCCGATGCCGAACCGGGACAGGTTAAA
Source organism: uncultured Clostridia bacterium (assembly GCA_947165805.1). Classification (GTDB taxonomy): domain Bacteria; phylum Bacillota; class Clostridia; order Oscillospirales; family Ruminococcaceae; genus Ruminiclostridium_E. The sequence goes on along the minus strand of CAMVBT010000191.1, from coordinate 655 downwards.
AGCCGCAATGCCCGGTTGGGAGCACATTCATGCGAGGTACGACAAATGACGGTATTTATCGAATGTGTTATCGCCTGCCTGCTCTTTACGGGCGTTGTGATAATAGCCACAAGAAGCCGGCGTGAAGCGTTCGTGAACGATTATCCGCCGGTAATCACGAAAAAACTGCGCGGTATGGGAATGATCGCCGAAAAGCCTCCCGCGAAAAAAAGCGATATCATCAGAAAGATAGTCGCTATAATTATTTTCGCAGTCGTATTTGCGCTTGTCCTGCGGTTCATAAACGGGATCACCACATTCGTTGAGGGCGCTCTGACAGCGTATCTGATATGGCTCGCGGTAGACTGGTATGACTTTTTCGTGATAGATGTGCTGTGCGCTCCGTTCGACAGATTCTACCGCGCCGCGAAGGTCAGCGCGTTTGAAAGATCGGCTGTGTGGTTCCATTTCAAAGGCAGCGTCAAGGGAATGATCATCGGCATCGTATTCGCCCCGGTCGTAGGGCTTGCGGTGATGCTGTTATAGCATTTATGCAATAAATGGTCATTTGTACAAAAAAAGTGCGACCCTTTCGGGTCGCAGCGCGGTACCCGCGCGGTCAAACCGTCTGTTACTTTTCAGTAACGGACGGTATTTTCTGCCTCGCAGTCCGGAG
>CAMVBT010000190.1 GCA_947165805.1 uncultured Clostridia bacterium | reverse complement strand
CTTTCGCAGGCGGAACGCGCCTCGATAGACGACAGCGATATAGCGTATTTCCTCGGCAGCGACCTGTGCAGGCGCATGAACGCGTGCGGAGCGGAGAACATATACAAGGAACACCCGCTGTTCTACGAGCCCGACGACGAAGAACTCAAAGCGATATGCGCGCAGTACGGCATAGCTTCGTGGAGCGACAGCGAAAAGCCGTTCATTCAGGGCATCACCGACCTGTTCTTCGTCGAGGGCAACGAGATAGTGCTCGTGGACTACAAAACGAATGTCCGCACCACTCCGCAGCTGCTGACCGCGGAATACAGCGGACAGCTCGCGATATACGCCCACGCGCTCACCGAGTCCATGGGTATGCGCGTGAAAGAGAAGATGCTCTACTCGTTCTGGCTCGAGAGCGAAGGCCGCAGGAACGGCGAATCCGGCAGGGGCATAGTCGTCATTCGATGATGATGACGGCGTCCTCCTCGTCCTCGCCGGCGCGTTCGAGAGGGGCGAACTTCGTTATGCCGACGGTGAGCTTACCCTCCTCGGAGGTCAGCGATACGGGGGCATTATCCTCGCCGAAGACCACCGTACAGCCGCCCGAACCGGTGTTCCCCGATACTGCGGACGCGCTGTATCCGCCGCTGACGACGGTACCGTTCTCCGCGGCGGTCTCATAGGCATCGACTATCGCGCGCGCCATGCTGACCGTGCCGACGCTCACGTCCGCGGCGCTCTCCATATCGTACATTTTTAGCTTCGTCTCCCCGTCCCTGACCGTGATCACCAGCCCCTCCACCGGGTACGGGGACGTTACGCAGAACTCCCATATCCCGCGTTCAAAACGGCGCATCTGAGCGGTACAGTTCATGCCCTCATAGCTTATATCCGCCTCGGCGCTGAACGATACATCCATATCGGGCGGCGCTGCTGCTCCGCTGCCTGCGGTACAGGCGGACAGCGCCAGAATAACGGGAACAATAAAAATAAGACGCTTCACAGTCAACCTTCCTTTCCGACAGGAAAGACAAAGACCGTGAAGCGTTTTTTGTGTTATTACTGCTTCATAAGCTCCGGCAGAACACCGGGCAGGTCGCGCGGCAGGAGCCCCGCCTTCCCGAGCCTTCCGGCGAGCACGTCCGCCGCGAGCCCATGCAGATAAACTCCGAGAGCCGCCGCGTGCAGGGGCTTGACCCCCTGTGCCGCGAGCGAGGCTATGATGCCCGCCAGCACGTCGCCGCTGCCGCCCTTCGCGAGACCCGCGTTGCCCGTCGTATTGACGAACACCTCCCCGGCCGGAGAGGCTATGACTGTATTGACGCCCTTGAGCACGGTGATGCAGCCGTATTCCGCCGCGAAATCCCTTGCCGCCTTGAGCCTGTCGCTCTGTATCTTAGCGACCGGCATTCCCGTCATGCGGGAAAATTCGGCAGGGTGCGGCGTGACGATCACGGTCTTTTTGCTTTCCTTCAATACATTTATATTCGGAGCAACGGAATTAAGACCGTCCGCGTCGATAATTACGGGACAATCCGCACGTTTTATGACGGTTTCTGTCATTTCGGCGGTGCTTCTGTTGTTTCCGAGCCCGCAGCCGACCAGCACGGCGGAGTATTTCGTCCGCACCAGCTCGTCCGACACAAGGCTCACCGCCCTGTCGTTGATGAAGCCGTCAAAGTCCTGCTCAAGCGGCAGATACGTTGTCTCGGGAACAGCGGAAGCCACGGCGTTTATCACGCGCGTCGGCGTCGCCAGCGTACAGAGCCCCACTCCCGCGCGCAGGGCGCCGTCTGTCGAGAGCATGGCGGCTCCGGTATAGAAAGCGCTCCCGGCGATGTTCAGCAGCCTGCCGTAGTCGCCCTTGTGCGAAACGGCCTTTCTCTGCGGTATCATGCCGAGCAGGGTATTGTCCGACAGCACAGCCTCAAAGCCCTCGTACATCGTGCGGGGTATGCCGATATCGGTGAGTATTATCTGCCCGCAGCTCTCATAGGCGGGGTGGGAATAGAGCCCGCGCTTCATGGCCGCGAGAACTATCGTATAGTCGGGGCGGAACGCGTTCTCCGCGATCTCGCCGGTATCGCTGTTTATGCCGCTCGGCACATCGACGGAGATGCGTATGCCGGAGCAGTTCTCGTTGGTGTAGAAGAAAAGCCCGGAGACTGTCTCGTCGAGCTCGCCGTGAAAGCCCGTACCGAACACGCAGTCGATGACGGCGTCGCAGTTGGCTATGGCGTACTGGACTGTCTCTTTTCGATGAACATAGAGCGTGGTCTTTATGGCTCGCTCATAGACCGAGAAGCACTCGCGGGCGCACTCGGACTTCGGGAGGTCCTGCACGAACACGAGTATGGCGTTGGCTCTCGCCGAGGTCAGCAGATCTGCGATAACGATGCCGTCACCGCCGTTATTTCCGCGCCCGGCGAGAATGACTATGTCCTTGCCCTCGACGCTGCCGAGTATCTTCGAGATACGCGAAAAACACGCCTCGCCCGCGCTGCGCATCATCTTCATGTAGGAGATGCCCTCGCGGTCGGCGTTTGCTTCCGCTGTTCTCATCTGCTCGTTTGTGACAGTGAACCGCATACTTTTATTACCGCCTTTGACACGGGCGGGGAATTGCTCCCCGCCCGCTCAGCCTTTCAATAGTTTTTCTGTGCCGTTACAGACTGCGCTTGAAAACAAGAACAGTCGATGCGCTGCTCTCGTCCACTGTGCCGTCCGCTTTCAATTCGGTCTGTGTGACCGTGATCGTCTCCTCGGAGTCGTCGTATTTGCCGGTCTCCATGAGGTTGTCGCCGGGATTCTCAACGAAGTAAGCGTCGTCGTAGGCGCTGATAATGAGTATCTGTCTTCCCTCGGCGTTGCTGAGGATTATGTCGTACTCGGAGATAGTCATGTAGGAAGTGATATCCTCGACTTTTCTGTTGTTCCTCTTCGCGATATCCTCCATTGTCGTGCCGTTGACGCTGTATAGCACCCAGTCGCCCATATAGTCCACGGTATAGGGAGCTCCCGCTCTGATGAACAGAGTCTCTTCGTTGTCCGCACCGTAGTCGATGACAACCACAGAGTCATTCTCTTCGCTGTAACGCATCTCACCGATGATGTTCATATCATCGTCGTACAGATCGAAGCCGTCCGCCTTCGGGTTGACGAAGCAATAGCCGAGAGAGGTCTCGATCGTCATTATACCGTTGGAGCTTACCGCAAAGGTCACCGCGTCGGGGTCGTCCGCCTTCGTCCATCTGCCCGTGATATCGGCAATCTCGGGGTTCTCCTTGGGCGTGCCGGACATATCGGAAGTACCGCCCGCAGATACGTCGCCGCCGCGGTTTATGATATAGTAGGTGTACTGATCTTCGCCGTTAATGAAGCAGATCACCATAGTGCCGTTGCTCTCCGGCCACAGGATACCGACGGGTTCGTTTTCCTCCTCGGCGTCCATAAGGCTGCGGTAGATATCGTATTCGCCGTCGAAGTAGACGCTCTTGTTGAAGTAGTATGTCCTGAAAACATCACCGGTCGCCGTAAGGCCGAGTGTGCCGGGCTCGCTGCTGTCGTCGATGACCGCTGTCATATCTACCTCGGAGGGAACGATGTCGTCCACGAGGAAGTCGCCGTACTGGTCAACTACCTGCCATGTGCCGGAAATGCCGTCAGAAGCTCCGCCGAAGTTCGAGCCGTTGTCGTCGCTCCATTTCAGTTCGGACTGTGTGGCCGCGCAGTAACTTCCGACATGGACAGCCGCGCCGTCGGGATTTATGGTGTAGCCGGGGGTCGGGACAAAGTCGTTCTCATCGAGCGCGTACCAGCCGAAATACGAACCGCCTGCGAAATCCTCAGCCGTCGGCAGGGTGTCATCGCCCGGTTCCAGACCGGTGCTGCCGCCGAATACGAGTGTACCGACGAATTTGCCGTCATAGAAGTATATTACCGCTGTAAGATCGGACCGGTCGGGAGAAACGATATATGTGCCTACCATATCCGTGAAGCCCGCCGCGAAAGCGCCCAGCACGCTGTCTTCGGCATCGTTCCATGCCGACCACCTGCCGTCGCCGTCGGAACCGATAACGTATGTGAGACCGCCTTCGGTCCTGTCATCGGGAGCCGCGAGCTTGCCGCTGCTGCCGAGCTTTCTTGTGACTGCTGTCGATATGTCCTCTGCGATATCGTTGAGCTCGTCTACAGTTCTCTGCTTTGCGATCAGCGAGGTCGTATGAGGCTCGCCGTAGTAAAGCACGGGATATGTGCCGGCGATGTATTCGCCGATCTCATTGCTGTAATCGTCCCACGGGAACACGTTGTCAACGAAGCTGAATATATCGGGTGTCTTTGCCGGGAGATCATACGGGTCGTCGGTCAGTATTACCGCGACACCGGCTATTGTGTCGGAGACTCTTACGTCGAAGATGACCTCGGCGTAAACGGAGTCGAAGCTGCTGTCGGTGTAGTTGATGCCGGGAACGCCCGCGTCGTCAAGTACGTTCAGCTCGCCGTTCTTGTAATAAAGCCTTATCACGCCGCTGTCGAGACCGGAGGCAACAGTCTTCGCGACGGTATCGTTCAGGCCGTTGTATATCTTTTCCGCGCAGGTATTCGCGTAGCTCGCGGAGCCGTATTCGTCATAGGCCGCGTAATGCTTCTGCTTTTCCGATGAAACGGTATTTACGGAAGAACCGCCCATTCCGCCGAGCAGGCTCTCGAGACCGAGGCGCTTGACCGCATCCTGTGCCCACTTGGTGAGGTCATCGGTGAGTGCCTTCTTGTCCGCGTCGCTGTCCAGATCTATATCCTTGGACTTGTCGGGAGCGGTGAATGTATCGCCCGACTTGACTGCGGTCATATTGGTGCTTATCTTTCCTATATCGCCCACGGAGAGGCTGAAATCCATCGTGCAGGTATCGCCTGTAACTGCCGAACCGAAGGATATCTCGGCCTTTTTCAGCTCGTTTATGAGCTTTTCGGGGTCAATGCCGCCCGCGGAGCTCTGTTCGTCTGCCACCATAACGGGCTTGACGAAGGTGTTGCTCATGCCCTCGTTATATACATCGGGCTCTTCCCTGCCGCCGCCGGAGAGCTTCTTTATCGAGTCAACGAAGCGGTCGGGATCGGCGAGCTTTATTGTGTAGGAGCCGACCGGTATCTCTTTTTCGAGCCACTTTGCCTTGCCGACGTTGCTGTAGTCAACCTTTACGCCGAATTCGGCATCAAGGGAGTCTGCCTTCACGGATAACAGCACCGTGCCGTTCTTTCC
>CAMVBT010000189.1 GCA_947165805.1 uncultured Clostridia bacterium | reverse complement strand
AAATACTACATCGACGGAACGCTCCAGACAGACAAGACCGAGACAAAGAACCTGAGCCTGCTCGATACGTTCGTATGGACGTTTACCAACAGCGGCGTGCATGAATACGCGATAAGAGTGCGTTCGACAGATACGGGCGCCGAGGGGCTTCTGTTCAACTGCAAGGTCGATTTCACGACAGATCCTCCGGCAAAAGACTACGGCGACACATTCAATCCGAAGGTATTCAAGCAGCTTCTGAGCGCTTCTCCCACTGACAGTTCCGACGAGAACAACAGTGAGAACGGCGAGGACAGCAGCGAAGAAAACAGCGGAAACGAAGAGGAAGAACAGCACGTCGAAAACGAACCGCTCCCCGGAGCCGGTGACGAGCAGATAATCGCCGAAGGCTGATGAAAACACTTGAAGGAAAGATAATACGCGCTGTCGGCGGCATCTATTATACCGAGACCGCCGAGGGCGTGCTTGCCTGCCGCGCGAGAGGGATATTCCGGAACAAGTCGGTATCTCCCGCGGCGGGTGACAATGTGACGGTCTCGGCTGACGAGAACTCCGAGCCGCAGATAGAAAAGATCGCGGAGAGGAAGAATCTGCTGATAAGGCCTCCGCTGGCCAACCTCGATATGGTACTGCTTGTCGTGTCGTCCTGCGAACCCGCACCGAACGCTTATATCATCGACAAGCTGATTTCCATTTTCGAGAGCAAGGATATAGAGACCGCGCTGATATTCACAAAAACGGATATGCGCGAGGTCACAGGACTTGCGGAGATATACGAAAAGGCGGGTTATCGGTGCTTCTTCACAGACCCGGAACGCGGAGCCGATGACATACGCGCCTATGCCGAGGGCAAGACAGCCGCGATGATAGGGAACTCGGGAGTCGGCAAGTCGAGCCTGATAAACCGCATTTTCCCGGAGCTGAACACCGAAACGGGTGAGATCAGCAAAAAACTCGGACGCGGCAGACACACGACCCGTGAGGTGAGAATGTACCCGCTGGCCGGCGGATATATCGCCGATACACCGGGCTTCTCCACGGTGGATATCGAGCGTTACGGGCGCATACCGAAGGAGGAACTCGCGGGGTGTTTCCCGGAATTTTCGCCCTATATCGGCAGATGCCGTTTCGCGGACTGCGCTCATCTAAAAGAGAGCGGCTGTGCGGTGACCGAAGCCGTGAACGCAGGTCTCATAGCTCGTTCGCGGTATGAAAGCTACGCGCGGATATACGCCGAGACTGCGGAGCTCGAAAAGAAATATTGAATAATCACAGGCATACAGTCGGACAGATCGTATGCCTGTTTTGTAATATATGACAAATGTACGGATATGGTTTTGTTCAATATGACAAATTGCAAAATTTTTTCGGAAAAAGCGTCACAAAACGCCCGTCATATCCGTTATATATAACAGAGGGGCAGATTTGAGCCCCGGAGATAGAATATCAACTGAGTGAGGTGCGGCATAATTATGTTATCAGTTTATATGGCCATGCTGGACGAGCCCGAGGATAAAGCGCGGTTCGAGGACGCATACAACAGGTATCGCGGAAAGATGCTCGCGATAGCGTATAACATCACGAGAAACTATCACGACGCTGAGGAGGCCGTGAGCAATGCGTTCTTTGCCATAGCGCGGAACTTCGGCAAGCTCCGGGAACGTTCACCGCAGGAACGCGCGGCTTTCTATTGTGTAGTCGCGAAGAACTGCGCGTATGATCTTATGAGAAAGAACGGCAGCCGTAACGAGATACCGCTTGACGATGAAACGGATATAGAGGACGTCAGTACGGATGTGTCCGATGAAGCGCTGTCGGACATCGGTTACGAACGTATAGTCGATGCGATACGCTCGCTTCCCGAGCAGTATGCGCAGGTGCTTTATATGCGCTGCGTCACGGGGATATCTACGAAGGAGATAGCCGAAATAACGGGCGATACCGACGGCGGAGTAAGAAAACGTCTCGAACGTGCCCGTGCTAAGCTCCGCGAGATACTCGAGGAGCAGGGGATAACGGTCTGATCACAGGAAAAGAGGCTGAATATGGAAAATATACGTAAAAAGGCTTTGTCGGAAGCATTGACTCCGCTTTATTCGGAGGAGCTCCGCGGCGCTTACGATACCGGTTATAAGTTCTCGCCGGAATTTGAGAAGAGAATGAGAGAGCTGATCCGCGGGACATCGCGTCCGCTGTGGCTGCGGCCCGGCGTTATAGCCGCGGCAGCCTGCGCTGTCATAGGCATAGGCAGCGCGATACTGATACCCGCGCTCATGAACAGCAGAATAGACGTACAGCCGCCCGCCGATACTTCTGTCACCGCGGACACTGCGGAGCCGGTTATCACCGTGCCCACACCCGGTACGACCGCTCCCGTGAGCAGCGAAACATCGAAGGACACGACACCCGGCTCGTCGGACACAACTCCCGATGTTGACGATGATGCGAGCATAGTGACAGATACGTCGACCGATCCTGTAACCTCGACGAGTGAGACCACAACCGACACCACTCCGGAACCGAGCTCCGCTCTAATCGTTGATGATGACGGCACTGTCGTTAGCCCGGAGGACGAAAAAGAAGAGACCGAAGACGGCGATGACGCCGCGGTCGTGGAAGATGCCGTGGACGACGACAATGAGAGTATTGAAGATGATGATGACGATGACATCAGTGTTGACAATGACGTTGATGAAGATATAGCCGATGACGACGATGATGCTGTAGTAATAGAGCCGGACAGCGGCGACTATCAGGTCGATGAGGAAGTAAAGATACCGGTGAATGACGGAGATAAGCTCGGTGACGTGGTAAAACAGATCGATGAGGGCTTCTCATTCGGGAACGAATGGGCAAATTCCGGCCGTTATTCGCCGCTCGGGATCGTAAACGTCAATATATCTCAGAATCTGAATTTCTATCAGAACGAGTACGGTTTCATTCAGGATTTTGTTCACACCCTCGGTGACGCGGAGGCTTCGAGTGAGGGATTTTCGCTTGACGGCGTCGCTTGCCTCGAGCTGTGGATAAGCCCCGATAAGGTCCCCGTTTATGATGTGACGAGAGGATATTTCAATATTTCCGCGTGGGAGAATTACAGCAGGTTTTACAATACGGACGAATGGGATGCTACAGTGCTCGACGACAGTGACGACGGAGAAACTATGTTAGTTGACGACTCGCAGAACTTCAAACTGACAGTTTATTCAAACGGTTTTATAAAGTTCGATATCTTCAGGCTGAAAAAGGACGACGAAACGGGAAAAACGATCTTTTATACTCTCGGGAACAATATCTTCAAGGCCGATATCGAACGCATAAATTCTTTGTTCGCCAAGCTCGATTCGTTCTGTATCCCCGATACGGTAAAGACAGTCGGCGACATAGCCGACGCGCTGAATATAAACTCGGCCAACATTGCGCAGGCATGGGTAGGGGTCGATCATATCTATGACACAACAATGACCAATGCAAAGATAGGATCTGACTATATCGAAAACCTGTTCGCGGCGCACTCGGCGGATAAAGTGACCGACTCGTCCGACGAATACAACGGCGAGATCCGTATATCCTTCTACACGAAGGATTCCGCGTGGGTCGAGGTATATCTGAGCACCGCAGGGAAGTGCTTCGTAAGAACATGGAACAAGGCGTATTGCTTCAATATAAAGAAGTCAGATATCAAAGACGCGATGAACGCTCTCTCCGCGGCGAACAACGTGACGATACCGTTATTTGACACACTCGGAGAATATACGGGAGCGCAGTATCTCAACACCCTCAGAATGGCGGATTACGTCGAAGCGGGAAAAGACGGAAAGAAGATCATAACGGACGAGGACGCTCTGAAAAAGATACTCGATTTCATAAAAGCCGAATTCTCCACGGCAAAATATCTGGTGAACAAGGCAAAGTACGGTCTGCTTAAATCATCCGGTATCATGATCTTTGCCGACGGCTTTGCACATCCGTTAGTTGTCGGCGAGGACGATATACTGTACTTCCGCTGGTACAGATATACACCGTTCAAAATGTCCGACGGCTTCACAGCAAGACTCATTGCGCTTCTCGATACCTTGCCGGCAGCGCAGCCGGAGCAGGATGTTGAAGATTATGACGACGATGATGCCGATGAAATAGTATTCAATGATGACGATGAGGACAACGTTGACGACTGATAAATTACCCTCCAAATATTGCAAAAATGGCCTTCCGCGGGTTTGCGGAAGGTCATTTTTCATCGTATCTGTCGCCCTGATAGATATTATGCTCGTTCATGTATTTGTCTATCCCGCCGAGCACCGATATCTTGTCGATGCTCCAGAGCGGCGCGGCAAGCGTGCGCCTGTCGCCGTCGCCAGTAATGCGCTCGATCACGGTCTCCGGAGGTATCAGCCGGAGCTGCCCGGTGACAGTCTCGATATAATCGTCCCTGCTCATCGGCTCATAGAGTCCGCGCTCGTACATCTCGCAGAGCCGGGTCCCGCGTATGACGTGCAGAAGGTGTATCTTTAAACCGTCTGGCCGCAGTCTGCCGACCTCGCGTGCGGTAACGAGCATCATATCCCGCGTCTCACCGGGCAGCCCGTCGATAATATGCACGCACACCCGTAGCCCGTGCCGTTTCAGCAGCTCAAAGCCTGCGAGAAACTCCGCGTAGGTGTGACAGCGGTTCATTTTCCGCGCAGTCCCGTCGTGTATCGTCTGCAATCCGAGCTCAACGGTCACAGGCACTCCGAGTCCCGCAAGAAGCGCGGCTTTTTCGTCGTCGATACAGTCCGCGCGTGTAGCTACGGATATTCCGTGAACGCCGGAATTTATAGCTTCGCTGTACAGTCTGCCGAGAGTGTCTGTATCCGCGTAGGTGTTCGTATGCGCCTGAAAATAGGCGTTTATGAGCGCATCGGGGTATTTGGCGTAAATGCGCTCTTTTTCCCTTTTTATCTGCTCTGCAACGGGAACAGCGGGCTCCGCGGTAAAATAGCCGCTCCCGCCGTCACAGAAAAAACAGCCGCCCGTGCCGCGGGAGCCGTCGATATTGGGGCAGGTGAAGCCCGCGTCGATGACCGCCTTCACGACCCGTCGGCCGTATGTGTGCTTATTGTGGTAATAAAGCGTGTGGTAGCGCTTGTTGTCGTCAGAATACGCAAATCCGTTCATATCGCTATTGCTTTCCCGTTTCCGACTACTGCCGCGGCGCCGAGGATATAGTCCCTGCCGCGAACGGCTCCCGCGGCGGACAGCGCGTGTTCCGTAACCGACAGCGCGAGCTCCGGGGTATT
>CAMVBT010000188.1 GCA_947165805.1 uncultured Clostridia bacterium | reverse complement strand
GGAAAACAACTCCCGCACGATAGCGAAATTCTACACCAATGTGTTCGATATATTCCAATCCACGGTGTATGTCATAGCGGCGGCGCTTTTCGTCGCGATAAGACCGCTCATACTCATGATATATGACAAGGCGTTCTATGAAGCGTACCTTGCGACACCGTTCATCGTGATGTCGGTGGTGTTCACCTGCTTCTCGACGTTCATGGGGAGCGTGTATGTGGCGTCGAAGCAGTCCATGCGCTCCATGGTGACCGCCGCGATAGGCGCCGGCACGAACATCGTGCTGAACATAATAATGATAAACCTGTGGGGCATCTACGGCGCGACCTTCGCAAGCTTCCTGAGCTTCATCATAATCTTCGCGGTGCGCGCGGCCGATACCCACCGTATCGTATATATGACACTCAATCTGCCTAAAATGGGCTTCAACGTACTGATACTGCTCGCAATGGGCGCCGTGATATTCAATGTTAAGGACGACGCGGTGTTCTATACGGCACTTGCCGGACTGTTCGTGGTGATACTCGCGTTCAATTTCAGGGCGGGTATCAGAGCCGTGAAAATGATACTGAAAAAAGAAGTCGCAGAATAAAGGAAATACAAATGGAAAAATACTACTTATGGCTGCTGCTCGCACTGGGTGAGGGCGCTCCGGAAATAACGCAGCTCCTCGGCAGCACAGGCAGTGCGGAGGCAGCCTATGAGGCCTTCCGCAGCAATACGGCGCCTTTGGGGCCGGAGATGAGCGAGAAGGCTTCCCGCACGACACTCGAGAGCGCGGAAAAGCTGCTCAACGAGATCGGAAAGCTCGGCATAAAGATGATAACTATGGAGTCCCCGTATTATCCGGAGCTCCTGAAAACGCAGGAAAACCCGCCGTGCGTGCTTTTCGCCTACGGAAATATCGGGCTGCTGAAAAACAAGCTGCTCACCGTAGTGGGCTCGCGCGCGGTCACGGGCTATACGCAGTCCGTGATACCGCAGGTGATCGGAGAGCTCGGCAGGGACTATACGATAGCAGGTTCGCTGTCCGAGGGCTGCGACCAGCTCGTCTGCCTGAACACGCTCCGGTGCGGTACGCCGTTCATCGAGGTCATGCCCTGCGGCATCACACATACCTATCCGAAAGGCAGCCGTACACTGAGACGGTTCCTTGTGCAGAACGGCGGTCTGCTGATAACGGAATGTCTGCCAAGGACACGCGCCTCGAACGCATCGTTCCTGCGGCGTTCGCGGATCATCGGAGGCATATCCGCGGTTACGCTGGTATTGCAGGCGGGCGCCGAGAGCGGAGCCCTCGCGACTGCCGAATTTTCAAAAGCCCCGGTATTCCTGCCGCCCAACGACGTTTTCAGACCGGAATACGCGGGCACTGTCAGCGCCGTGAGAAAGGGCTTCAAGATGTACTACGGGCCTAAGGACATCGAGGCGGCGTTCAGGCGCGCAAAGGAAAAGGACAACGGGACAGCGTCCGAGAAGCCGAGACTTCGCAGACGCCCGCAGCCGGAACAGCAATCCCCGAAGCCCGAAAAGAAGGAGCACAAAACAACGGCTCCCGCGGAGGCTCCGAAGAGCGCACCGCAAGAGCCGGAATTCGAGAGTGAAAAGCACCGCGCGCTGTACCTCGCGATACAGGGGCTCGATCACCCCGCGTCGGTCGAGGAGCTCATAGCCATAACGTGCTTTGAGGCCGCCGATATTGCCGAGCTTCTGCTCGACCTCGAGCTTTCGGATACGATCGTGAACAAGTACAACCGTTATTCGGTCACATAAGTATATCCTCAAATCTGCCGCGTATCGCCTCAACAAGCGAGCGCGGCGATACTTTTATCTGCACGCCTATCTTCCCGCCGCTTATGTAGAAGCTGCCGAGGCTTTCCGCCGAGCTGTTCACCACGGTCATGAACTGCTTCTTCATCCCTATCGGTGTACAGCCTCCGCGCACATAGCCCGTAACGGCGGTGAGGTCCTTCACATGGAGCAGCTCCACGGACTTCTCGCCGACGCTTTTCGCGGCTTTTTTCAGGTCGAGCTCCTTGTCCACCGGGATCAGGAAGCAGTAATAGCTGCCGCTTTTGCCCTGTGCCACAAGGGTCTTGAATGTCTCGTCAAGGGGCTGCCCGAGGGCGTTCGCCACCGTTATGCCGTCGATGAACTCGTCACATTCGTAGGTGCGTTCCTCATAGGGTATTTTGTTCTTTTCAAGGAAACGCATCGCGTTGGTTTTGACTTCCTTTGCCCTATCAGCTCACCACATTCACGGGCTTGCCGGCAAGATACGCCGAGAGATTGCTCTCCGCGATGTTCAGCAGTCTCGCCCTTGTTTCCTCGGCCGCCCACGCGATGTGGGGGGTTATGATACAATTCGGAGCCCCGAACAGCGGGCAGTCCTCCGCCATGGGCTCGGTGCGCAGCACGTCGAGACCCGCGCCCATCAGCTTGCCGCAGTCGAGGGCTTCACGCAGGGCGTTTTCGTCAACGACGGGACCGCGGGAGGTGTTTATCAGCACAGCGCCCTTCTTCATCTTACCGAATGCCTCGGCATCCATAAGGTCGGCGGTCTGCGGAGTAAGCGGACAGTGCAGCGTTACTATGTCGCTCTCCGCCAGCAGTGTATCGAAGTCTGTGAATGTATAGGGGAACCCGCTTTTCGGCGTGCGGGTATTAACAAGCACTTTCATTCCGAAAGCGTCGGCTATCTTCGCGACGCGGCTGCCGATAGCACCGAAGCCGACTATGCCGATAGTCCTGCCTGCCATGACATTGATCGGGAACGGGAAATACGAGAAGGTCGGGCTGCTCTTCCACTCCCCCGCCGACACGGAGGCGCGGTACTTCCCGAGATTTCCGTAAAGCTCGGTGATGAACGTGAACACGAGCTGGACCACTCCCTCGGTGGAATAGCCGGGGACGTTGCACACGGTGATGCCGAGCTCCTTTGCTTTCGCAAGATCGACGTTGTTGCAGCCGGTAGCGAGTATGCCGATATACTTCAGGTTCTTTGCCCCCTCAAGCACCTCCGCGGTCATAGGCGTCTTGTTGCAGAGCACGATATCCGCGTCCGCGACACGCTCCGCGGCCTCCTCCGGCGCCGTAACGCCGTATCTTATCACCGTTCCGTGATCCGCGAAGGACGAAAAGCTGAGATCGCCGGTAGAGACTGTATCGGCGTCGGTAAATACGATCTTCATAAAAAATACCTCTTTTCAAATCATATTTGTGATAATTAACAAAACGTCATTGTTTTACAGATAACAGTATAACATATTTAGCCGCAATTTGCAACTGTACAGATATACAATTTACGCAAATTCTCTCACAGGGGGTCGAAAACTGCAAAAAATGTATAGTTTTTCTCCAAAATTACTCGCCGAGTAAAAATGATGTTAAATTTTTTATCATATTTTCCAAAAACAGTATTGACAATAAAAATCCCTTGTGCTATAATATTATCGGTATAAGGGCTAACATACAGGAATTACATGCAGTATCGGCTTTGATAAATGATGCCTTAAACGTTCGGAGAGGGGATTACATAATGAATGACATAGAATTCGGAAGCTGTCTCTATAAGCTCTATCACAGCGCAGTAAAGCTCGAGGCTGATGCTGTCGGCGGCAATAAGAATTGTGAGGCTCTGACAGTGAACGAGCTTAACCTGATCGAGACCATACGCCGCCTCTCAAAAGGCAGCGATGGCCCGACAATAAGCGCTATAGCAAGCGAAATGAATATAACCCGTCCCTCGACTACCGTGGCTGTTAACAAGCTGGTCGCCAAGGAGATCGTTTCAAAGTCCGAGTGCGAAAAGGACGGACGCTCCGTGAGAGTTAAGCTCACGGCTAAGGGCGAAAAGGCATACAGCGTTCACCACAGTTTCCAGAATACCCTCGCGAAGGATATCCGCGCAAGCTTCTCCGAAGAAGAGTACAAGACCGTCACGGCAAGCCTCGCGAAGCTCTCGAAGTATCTCGGCGAGAGACTCGGAGCTCTTGAAGCCTGAGAGATAACAATGATATCGTATGCAGCCTGTTGTCAGGCTGCATAAAAATTTGCCGTATAATTTAGCAGTTAAAAGCGACTTTACTAAAAAGTGATAAAAAGTATTGACAAGGCTGCTCCGATAATGTATAATGATTTTCATACAGAATATCTGACAGCAGATCGAAAGGAGATAACCCGTAATGGGAATGACATTCAAAAGAAAACTGCCTATACCGAAGCTGATAAAGGAGCTCTATCCTCTGTCCGAGCAGGTAGCGAAGATCAAAGAAGAACGCGACGAGCAGATAAAAGCGATCTTCCGCGGCGAGGACAAGCGCTTCATACTTATAATAGGACCCTGCTCCTCCGACCGTGAGGACGCGGTGCTCGACTATGTTTCGAGACTTGCAAGGCTTCAGGAAAAGGTGAAGGACAAGGTATTCATAATACCGCGCATTTATACCGCCAAGCCCCGTACCACCGGCGACGGCTACAAGGGCATGGTGCATCAGCCCGACCCGAACAAGGCGGAGAATATGCTCGACGGCATTGTAGCTGTACGCCGCCTGCATACTAAAGTCATCGAGGAATCCGGGCTCACCAGCGCCGATGAGATGCTGTACCCCGAGAACTACCGCTACTTCTCCGACCTGCTCGCTTACGTCGCTATCGGCGCACGCTCGGTCGAGGATCAGGAGCACAGACTGCTCTCCAGCGGTATGGATATCCCCGTAGGAATGAAGAACCCCACCGGCGGCGATTATTCCGTAATGCTTAACTCCATTACCGCCGCGCAGTCCCCCCATACGTTCATCTACCGCGGCTGGGAGGTCGTGTCCACAGGCAATCCATACGCCCACGCTATCATGCGCGGCTACATGAACAAGCACGGCAACACTATCCCGAACTACCATTACGAAGACCTGAACATGATACACGAGATGTATCTCTCCAAGGAGCTTCAGAACCGCAGCGTCATAGTTGACTGCAACCACGCGAACTCCGGCAAGAAATACCTTGAGCAGATAAGAATTGCAAAGGAAGTCATCTACAGCAAGAACCACTGCAGCGACCTCACGGACTTCATCAAGGGTCTGATGATAGAGAGCTATATCGAGGACGGTTCCCAGAAGATAGGCGAGGGCATCTACGGCAAATCCATAACCGACCCCTGCCTCGGCTGGCAGAAGACCGAACAGCTCATCTTCGAAATAGCTGAATTGGTTTGAGCGTCGCTTGCGCTTGAGTAGTCGCTTGCGCTCGAGTGCCTCCGGCGGCCAGCCCTTTTAAAAAAGGGCTGGACCCTAAAACAAACCG
>CAMVBT010000187.1 GCA_947165805.1 uncultured Clostridia bacterium | reverse complement strand
ATATCTGCGGCTGCTTTCTGACCCTGCACCTCGTTCACGGCGGTCTCCTTGCCTTCGAGCTGCTTGTACACGCGGAAGAAGTGCTGCATCTCCTCGAAGATGTGCTTCGGGAGGGCGTCTATGCTTCTGTACGCGTTGTAGCTCGGGTCCTCGAAGGGTATAGCGATTATCTTCTCGTCGTTCCTGCCGTTGTCGATCATGCTTATCACGCCGATAGCGTAGCAGGGAACGAGCACCAGCGGGTCGATTATCTCGTTGCAGAGAACGAGCACGTCCAGCGGGTCTCCGTCGTCCGCGAGGGTCTTCGGTATGAAGCCGTAGTTCGCGGGGTAGTGGGTCGAGGTGTAGAGTATGCGGTCGAGCATCAGGAGGCCGCTCTTCTTGTCGAGCTCATACTTCTTCTTGCTGCCCTTGGGTATCTCGATCACCGCGAGGAAGTTGTAGGGGTCGATCCTGCTGCTGTCGATGTCATGCCATACGTTCATAATGTACATCCTTTCGTTCTCTGTTTTTTGGATCCCGGTCAGCCGATAAAGGCTCCGGATAACGTTACGATCTTAAACGTCCGCGAAGCGGACACCACAATTATCAATTGTCAATTATCAATTATTTATTATAGTTTTCCGCTATTTTTCTCGCCACATAAACGCCCGATGCCGACGCCTGCGAGAGCGAGTGGGTCACGCCGGAGCCGTCGCCTATGACGTACAGCCCCTTTACCTTCGTTTCGAGGTACTCGTTGACCTCGACGCGGGAATTGTAGAATTTCACTTCCACGCCGTACAGCAGAGTGTCGTTGTTCGCTGTGCCGGGGGCTATCTTGTCGAGGGCGTATATCATCTCGATAATGTCGTCGAGCTGCCGCTTCGGGATAACGAGGCTCAGGTCGCCGGGGGTCGCCTGCATAGTCGGCGTGAGGAAGCACTGCGAGAGCCTGTGCTCGTTAGTCCTCCTGCCCGCCACGAGGTCGCCGAAGCGCTGCACCAGCACTCCGCCGCCCAGCATATTCGCGAGGCGCGCTATGCTCTCGCCGTAGAGGTTGCTGTCCTTGAACGGCTCGGAGAACGTGTTCGACACCAGCAGCGCGAAATTCGTGTTCTCGGTGTGCAGAGCCGGGTCTGCGTAGCTGTGGCCGTTGACGGTGATGATGCCGTTGGTGTTTTCATGCACCACCTCGCCGTAGGGGTTCATGCAGAAGGTGCGGACGCTGTCGCCGTACTTCTTTGTGCGGAACACGATCTTGCTTTCGTAGACCTTTGATGTGATATGCTCGAACACCGCCGCGGGCAGCTCGACGCGCACGCCTATATCGACGCGGTTGCTGCGGGTGACGATGCCGAACTCCGCGCACATCTCCGATATCCACTTCGAGCCCGAGCGTCCCGCTGCCACCACTGCCTGCTTGCAGAAATACTCGCCCTTGTCCGTGGTTATCACGAAGCCGCCGTCGGAGCTCTTAATGCTCTTTGCTTCCTCGCGGAAACGTATATCGACCTTGTCTTTGACAAACTCATAGATGTTCTTCAGTATCTCGCGGTTCCTGTCTGTGCCGAGGTGGCGTACCTTCGCGTCGAGCAGGTGCAGGTCGTATTTCAGAGCCTCGGCCTTCAGGTCGGTGCTGACCGTGCTGTAAAGCTTCGCGTCCGCGCCGCCCATCGCGAGGTTGACTTTGTCAACATATTCCATAAGCTCTGTGGCCTCGGCCTTGCCGGTATAGGTGAACAGATCGCCGCCGAAGCTGTTGGTTATGTTGTACTTGCCGTCGGACATTCCTCCCGCGCCGCCGAAGCCATGCATTATCGCGCAGGTCTTGCAGTGGACGCACGCCTTGATCTTCTTGCCGTCGATAGGGCATTTTCTTTCGGTTATGGGCGAGCCGCGGTCTATGATACAGACCTTTATCCCCTTGTTCAGCTTCGCGAACTCATACGCCATGAAAACGCCGCCCGCGCCCGCGCCTATTACCGTTACATCGTATTTTTCCATGTATACCTCTTATGTAAATATCTCTGCCATTTCCGGGTGTGACTTTGTTATCTTCACGGGGCGGAAATTATCCGCTTTCACGAAGCAGTGCTCGCTTCTTCCGGTCACGCACAGTGCGCCTGTCTCCTTATCCGTTATCTCATAGGCCACGTTGAGCCGGAGCCCGTCGAACAGCTCTATCCTGCCGTGAATGATGACGGTCTGGCCGAACTTCACGGGCGTCTTATACTTGCACTCGACACCGAGCACCGGTATCATGACGCCGTTTTCCTCCATTTTCTGATAGGTATAGCCGCGGTCGGCCATATACGCCACGCGCACCTCCTCGAACCAGCGTATATAGTTCGAGTGGTGGACTATGCCCATTTTGTCGGTCTCGTAGTAGAACGGCGAGCGTTCGTACTCAAATGTTGTCTTTCCCATTACTGTCTGTTCCTTTTTTATCAATTCAGAAAATCTTCAATTTTGCTGTCGGGTCCCGGCGGCTGAACGCCGAACATAACCTTGTTGTACTTCGCTATCGCGTCCTCGAAGGCGGCGCTGTCGTCCGCGCGCTTGAGCCAGTAGGCATCCGTCGGGAGTATGCCGTATGTTTTCAGCATTATCTCATAGGGGTTGTATTCCTCAAGCCCGAGCCTTTGCAGCTCATAGGGCGTGATATACGGGTCGTCGCGGAAAACGCGGGAGCGGATTATATAGTAGATATCCGCCATTTTCAGCAGCTTGTCCGGGGGTGTCGGCATCGGGATATCGGTGTTCGCGTTGTACGAATAATCGACGGTCTCGTCCGCGTTGACCGAATACACGCACAGCAGTGTGTTGGCGTGGTGCAGCTCGAATTTTATGGGTATGGGCATATCGAAAGGATCGCTCGATATCGGAAGATATGTGTTCGCTTTGATTATTCTTTTACTCATTCTTATCGTACCCTTATATATTGATATATTAACTTATCAGCAGATAAAAGAAAGTATGCACAGAAAATATTATAGCATAAATTTGCGGATTTTTCAAGATTTTTATTGACATTAATATGAAAATATTGTAAAATTATAATATATGTGCCGGCGGAACGGCGAAAAAGAATGTTGTCTCCGAAAAGGAGCGGGTGAGTGTTATGAAGGAATTGCTTGAAACGGGTCTCGCGGACGATCTGGGCTACTTTGAAGTGTGTGATGCCCTTGTCGGAAGGATAAACGGACTATCGGTCGCTATAAAGGAAAACGCGGCTACCAACAGCTACGGCTGCCTTATATGGGTCGGCCCCGACGAAACGGGCGAGCCGGGAGCGGTAGAGAAATATCTGGCCGGTCAGGCCGCCGGGAAACCCCATGTGATAAAGCATTACAGAACGGCAGGGCGCGGCGCGGCCATAGCGCTCGTCAAGTACAACGATGCCGAGCGCAACATGGGCAATATCAACAGGCTCATGAGCGAGATCGCGGAAGGCCTTGCGTCCTGTTCGTATTCAAACTGCTGCTACAAGTGCGGCAGTCATGAACAGCTTTCGATATACAGCGACAACGGCGTTCCCGTGCAGTACTGCAGCAAGTGCGGACGCGGAACTGTGCTGCGCTCCTACGGCGGCAGGGACGTTCCCGTAAAGGCCGGACCCGTTATCGAGAAGGACGATTCCGATCTCGGCGATCTGCTTGTTGACCGGTCGGCAGGCGCGGACGAAGAAGAACAGACCCCGAAGAATACTTTCAGCAGCGACGACAACATAGACCTCAGCGGACTGCTGTTCGACGGCACCGAGACAGAGGAGGCAAAGCCCGAGGAGCGCCGTTCGGAGCTGTTCGAGGCGTTGCAGAGAGAATATGAGGAAGAGCAGCGCGTCATGCGCGGCGAGAACGAGGGCGGCGTCGATGACCTGCTGGATTCTCTTCTGTTCGTTGCGGGCGAGGAAAAGACCGGACCGGCTGCGGAGACACCCGCGGAAACATCCGCGGAAACGGATACGGCAGCTGCGGATAGCGATGATACGGACCTCGGCGGGCTGATGTATGACGGCACCGAGGATACAGCGGAAGAAGAGGCTCCGGACGAGGCTGCCGCCGCTTCCGGAGCAGATATAGATGCCCTGATGTTCGACGGCACCGAGGAGCCCGAAAAGAAGCCCGAACAGTCGTGGGAGCCGGAAACACAGGCGCCCGCCGCCCTCGGCTCCGATATAGACGGGCTCATGGTCGGTGAGGACGTGGAGGTCACGGCTGTCACGGCAATGGGACGCGGTGAGGGCGAGGACCTTACCGTGGAGGCTCCCGAGGAAGAATATGTCGGCGAAGATGAGAATGTTGCGGTAACAGAGATATACGACGACAGCAACGACGGTGAGGATATCGACATCGTCGCGCTCCAGAACGACGCGGGCGCTCCCACAAAGAGCGCGGGCAAAGTGCTGGAGGCCATGGAGACACCGCTTGAAGCGGACGGAAGCGTGCCTCTGGTCAATCCGAGCTCCGGATATGCCGATGTTAAACCGTCTTCGGCATTCGGCCCCGGCGCCGTAAGGGCTTACGCAGCGGGAAGCTATGACAACGCGACCGCGACAGACGAGCCCGTGGGATTTGACGGCAGACCCAAGAGCGCAGGCCGCGTCAGCGACCCGAGAGCCGGCGACGAAATGGGCGCGCGCAGCAGGGACTATACTTCACAGCGCGTTTCCGAGGCGAATTACCACAAGCGCAAGACAGTCGAAGCGCACAGGGTCTCGGGCGTCGCGAAGAGCTCAAGCGGCACGAATTATTCTTATATAGTATCAAGCGGCAGTCACACTCTGGTAGGCATTATCGCCGCGGTCCTTTTCGGTGTTGTCGGCGCGGGACTCTGGGCGGGGCTCGGGTACATTCTTGATATGACCGGTGCGTTCGACGATGACACCGCAAGCCTTCTGATCGCGATATGCTCGTTCCTGCCGACACTGTTCGTATTTGTGGGCTTCCGCATCGGCGGCGACTGCTTCGATAAGAAGGGAATAATCATTTCGGGCATCATTACTCTGATCCTTGATGTGGCAGGCGGCTTTGCTCTGCTTGTGACATCGGAACTCCGCTGGACGGCGCGGGAATACGGTTACAGCGTCCAGATGAGCACTATCATGGAGCGCGTCGGGAAGGGCTTTTCCGGTGCGAGCACCGAAGTGGCGATATATGGCAGGCTGCTGATAATCGCGATAGTATGCGTTCTTGCGCTTGCTGCGGCGATAGTTGCGGCCAGCAGGAAAATGGATCAGTAAATTTTTTTGAAAAATTTTGATTTTGCTATTGACAACTGCATCTTTCTGTGATATAATAAATCTATTCCGCCACGGAAATCGCCAAAAGTCGAAAACGAAAAAAATCAAAGAAATTTGA
>CAMVBT010000186.1 GCA_947165805.1 uncultured Clostridia bacterium | reverse complement strand
ATACCGAGCTTCGCGATAATAGCACGATAGCGTTCGATGTCCTTCTTCTGAAGGTAGTTCAGAAGGTTGCGTCTTCTGCCGACCATTTTGAAAAGACCGCGTCTGGAATGATGATCCTGCTTGTGGTTCTTCAGATGTTCGGTAAGATCGGCGATCCTCTTTGTGAGGATAGCTATCTGGACTTCGGGAGAACCCGTGTCGTTTTCGTTGAGACGGTTAGCCTCGATGATAGCTGCTTTTTCGTCCTTGAGCATCATAGCGTTTTACACCCCTTTACTTGATTTTGTACGGCACATCACAGCGGAGGGCAGGTATGATCTCCATGCCGGAGCTTAGACCGCAGAGCCGTGAGATGTCACTTTTCACGCCGCAATTACAGCGACTGAATTATTATAACATAATTAACGGTATTTGTAAATACTTTTTTGTAATTTTTTTGAAAAAAATATTTGATTTTATATTGTAATCGTCGGAAAAATGTGGTATAATATATAAGACAAAAATCCGGAAATATCTGTCCTGACCTGCGCTTGAATGTTCCCGGCCGCGGCGGGCGGGTCCTGCTGCGCGCAGAAACATAACAAAGCAAAAGGAGCATGATATGAAATATTGCAAGAACTGCGGCGCTCAGATGAATGACGGTGCTGCGATCTGCCCGGCCTGCGGGACTCCGGCGGGAAATCAGACGGTACAGCAGAATTTCTATGTGCAGCAGCCCTCGGCGCCTGCCGTAAAGCTCGCGACGAACAGGGGACTTCTGAAATACATACTTCTTTCGGCGATAACCTTCGGTATATACGGCCTGTGGCTGATGTCCACGGTGTCCTCCGATATAAACATCATCGCCAGCCGCTATGACGGCAAGAAGACCATGCACTACTGTCTGCTGGTATTTATAGTAGTCCCGCTGACACTCGGCATCGCCGGTATCGTGTGGTTCCACCGCATCAGCGGAAGGATAGGTGACGAGCTGAGAAGGCGCGGGATAGCGTATTCGTTCAGCGCTGCGGATTTCTGGATCTGGGACGTTCTGGGCGCGTTGATAATTGTCGGACCGTTCGTTTATATACATAAGCTGTTCAAGGCAATGAACCTGCTCTCCGAGAATTACAACATCTATGGCTGATAAATATACGGCAAATAAACGATAAAGCAGAGGTGAGAAACATGGCAGCCGACCCTAACGGGCGAAAACGGAACAACAAAACGAGAGGGAGACTGTCATCGGCTCGCTTTTTCTGAGCGCGGTCTCCCCGGATAAGGAGAGATCGCAATGATAACCACTTTCAAGTCCACCGAAGCGGGGATGACGGAAGTCGAGGAGATCGAGGCAGGCTGCTGGATCTCCGCGGTCGCGCCGACCGAGGCGGAGATATCGAAGCTCGAGACGGAGCTTTCGGTAGACCGCGACTTCATACGTTCCGCGCTCGATGAGGAGGAATCCTCGCGTATCGAAAACGACGAAGGCCAGACTCTCATAGTTCTTGACTACCCGGTAGCCGAGAAGAACGACGACGAGACCTTTTCGTATTCGACTCTGCCTATGGGCATCATACTTACCGACAGCAATGTCATATCGGTAAGCCTGACCCGGAACTCGATAATCGACGACTTCGCCAAGGGCGTGGTGAAGAACGTGAACACGCGCTTCAAGACGCGCTTCGTGTTCTGTATCCTGCTGCGCATAGCGGCGAAATACCTGCAATACCTGAAACAGATCGAGCGCATCTTTGACTACGTTCAGAAGCAGCTCCACACCTCGATGAAGAACGAGCACCTCATGCAGCTGCTCGGTCTGGAAAAATCGCTGATTTACTTCTCGACCGCGCTGAAAGCCACCGAGACCGTGCTCGAAAAGCTGCTGCGCGGCCGTGTCATAAAGCTCTACGACGAGGATCAGGAGCTCCTTGAGGACGTTCTGGTAGAGATCAAGCAGGCGATAGAGATGAGCAACATTTATTCAAACATTCTGTCCAACACCATGGATGCCTACTCGAACATAATCTCCAACAATATGAACAACGTCATGCGAGCCCTGACTATCATAACGATAGTGCTGGAGATACCGAATATCATCTTTGCTTATTACGGTATGAACACCGACCTCCCGCTGCCATATACATGGGTGGCGATAGTGCTTGCGGTTGTGCTTGCGGGTATCGCGACATTCATACTGCTCAAGAGCAAATTCCTGAAATAGCACGATATGGATATGCGCTGTCCGGCTTTCCGGGCAGCGCTTTTTTACATCTTTACGGTAAATGTGAGGCTCTTTCCGTCGCTGCTGAAAGCCTCTATCTTTCCGTTATGAGCCTCGGTGATCGACTGTGCCATGGACAGCCCGATACCGAAGCCGGGTATCTCGCTGTTATGCGAAGCGTCCCCGCGGTGGAAGCGGTCGAAAAGCTCCGGGTGAGCGCCTTTTTCGATGTCCTGTACCGTATTCTCGGCGCGCAGAGTTATTTTTTTGTTCTTTGCCGTAAGTGTGAAGCTTATCCTGCCGCCTTCGGGAGTGTATTTCAGCGCGTTGTCTGCAAGGATAGAGAAGAGCCGCGTGATCATGTTCCTGTCGCCTTTGTATGTTATATCGGGCTGTATGTCCGCGGCCAATTCAAGGCCCTTGCGTTCCGCCATGAGGATATAGGCGTCAAGCACCTCGGCGGCTGTCTCCGACAGCGGAAATTCCTCCATATTGAGCTTTGCGCCCTCGTCCATTCTCGCAAGAGCCACCAGTTCATTTGTAAGAGCGGAGAGCTTTTCGGTCTGCGCGGCAATGCTGCGGGTCCATTTTGTCTCGCCGTGCTCGAGCTCAGTGACATCGTTGCAGGAGTTGATGACTGCGAGCGGAGTTTTGAGCTCATGTCCGGCGTTGGTGATGAACTTTTTCTGCTTTTCGTAGCTTTCGGCTATCGGTCTGATAAAGATACCGGAAAAGATCAGCACAAGAATGAAGATCGCGGCGGCAGCTCCGACTGCCACAAGAATGCTTATCAGCATGATATCGGACACGGAGCGGAGAGACCGTGTGCGGTCAACGAAGATGTACAGTGTGCCGTTGTCCTTCTCGGACGCGAGAAATCTGTAATTCCCGTAATAACCGGACTTCCTGCCCTCGCTCACGAGCTCCGCGGCTATCCCGGCAGCCTCATCGTCCGTCACGGCGGCGATCTTACCGGTGTTTGTCTCCGCGGCCTTACCGTCGGAGCCGATAAGAACCGTGAAGAAGCGTGTTTCGTAGGGAGTTTCCTCGGTCATGAAATCCCGCCCCCACATACCTCCGAAACGGTTGGCTTTCTGGGGATCGAAACGGAAATTTTCATCGGCGGGCGGCTTTTCCGAGCCGTCCGGCTTCTCCGACGCCGCCTCACCCTCGGGCATCTCGCGGAAATCGTCCGGAGGCATACCGAAGCTGCCCCCGTTTACCTCAAGGAAGCGAAGGAGCTGCTCGGCCTCATTGTCGGAGTTGATGTAGTTCGCGATATTCAGCACCGCGACGATTACCGCGAGAACTATGGCGACGGACAGCATCGCGGTCGTGATAAAGCTCCTGCGCAGTTTTTTTATCATAAGATCACCTCATAGGATCATTGTTTCTATGATATGATTATAACACAAAACTTTACGTTTAACAAGAGCCCCGCAAAGAAAAAAATCCGGAGGATATCCCGTCCTCCGGAGGTTTTTATAAATCATTCAAACATGGCTGTGGAAAGATATCTTTCGCCGGTATCGGGGAGCAGGGCAACTATCGTCTTGCCCTTGTTTTCGGGACGCTTGGCGAGCTGAATGGCAGCGAACAGAGCCGCGCCGGAGGATATACCCACGAGTACGCCCTCGCTCTTTGCGATAAGTCTGCCGGTATCGAAAGCGTCTTCGTTAGCGACGGGAAGTATCTCATCGTATATCTTTGTGTCGAGAGTATCCGGAACGAAGCCTGCGCCGATGCCCTGGATCTTGTGCGGACCCGCCTTGCCTGCGGAGAGAACGGGGGAGTCCTTGGGCTCTACCGCAACGACCCTGACTTCCGGCTTCTTCGATTTGAGGTATCTGCCGATACCGGAGATAGTGCCGCCTGTGCCTACGCCGGCAACGAAGATATCGACGGTCCCGTCGGTGTCATCCCATATCTCGGGGCCTGTGGTCTTTTCATGTGTGGAGGGGTTCGCGGGGTTGGTGAACTGCGAGGGGATAAAGCTGTCCGGTATCTCCTTCGCGAGCTCCTCGGCCTTTTCGATAGCGCCCTTCATTCCCTTCGCGCCGTCGGTAAGCACGAGCTCCGCGCCGTAAGCCTTCATCAGCTTTCTGCGCTCAACGCTCATTGTTTCGGGCATGGTTATTATGATCCTGTAGCCTCTTGCGGCTGCGACGGAAGCAAGGCCGATACCTGTGTTTCCGCTGGTGGGTTCGATTATGACGCTGCCGGGTTTGAGCTTTCCTGCGGCTTCCGCGTCGTCTATCATTCCCTTGGCGATACGGTCCTTGACGCTTCCTGCGGGATTGAAGTATTCGAGCTTCACGACGAGCTTCGCTTCAAGTCCGAGGTTCTTTTCGATGTTTCCGAGTTCGAGGAGGGGGGTCTTTCCGATGAGGTCGCTGATCTTCTTGTTGATGTTCATAGTGATGTACTCCTTATAATATAGTTTATAGCATTATATGCGGTTTGTTTGTTCGTTGTCGGTCTTATGCGCTCGGCAACATCGTTCTGATAAAATTTTCATATTATTTATAATTCCTATCTGTATGATATGAATACATTATAGCACCGTATGTTTCATTTGTCAAGAGTTTTTTTGAAAATGATCAAAATAAAACAAAACTATTGCAATTTTCGGCATATTATGATATAATATATATAATTATAACTATGCGCTCCGGCGTATGGGGCCGAAGAGGTGAGTGTTTTGGACGAGAATGACAACATAATTGATGATAAAGAAAACGAAAGATTCAATTCGATGCTGAACGCTGCGCAGAAGCAGGTAGGCGTCACACCGGACGGCGGACAGGAAGGCTCCGCTCCGGGAACGGGACTGACCGCGGGAGGCGGAAAGCTGTCACAGGCACAGATAGAAGCCATGCTCGCGATAAACAACAGCGCTCCTCTCGGAGAAAGCGAACCCGGCTCCGGACATCCGCAGGAAGAGGGCGAGAGCTCTGCCTCGGAACAGAGCGCACCGGAAGAACCCGCGATGCCGCGTGACGAGGACGATATGATAGCCGATAAGCTCCGCGAGGGTCTGGCGGCAGAGATGCAGCCCGCCGAGGGCGAGCCCGAAGCCCCCGCCGAGGACGGCAAAAAGAAGAAGAAGGAAAAGAAAGAACAGGCTCCCAAGGAGAAGAAGGAAAAGAAGCCTGTC
>CAMVBT010000185.1 GCA_947165805.1 uncultured Clostridia bacterium | reverse complement strand
GCATCAGATCAGCCATGAACACGACCGAGCCCTTGAGTATGCCGACGAGCAGAGGGTCTTTTCCCGCGTAGTCTGCGCTTATGCGCTTTCCGAGCTCCGCGACCGCGTTCTTCAGTTCTTCCTCGCTGAAAAGTATCCTTTCAATATCCTTGTTCATTTCTGCTTCTTCCTTCACTTCATAGTTCTGTGAAATTGTCAATATAATAGTATATCACAAATGTGTCAGAAAATCAACATAAAAATGTTCGATTTATGAAAATTATCCGATCCGCGCATCATTAACCGGAAGTCCTGCCTTTGTAGGGCTGGAATTCGGTCCGTATAAAGAAAACTTTTTTCCGGACATAAGCAAATCTGTCCCTGCACAGGTTGACTCTGCCCATGCCGTTGTTTATCAGCTCCGTACACTGTGAAACGCGCAGTCTCGACGGCTCTATGCCGTTTGCTTTCAGCTCCGCGGATATTATCCTGAACAGCACCGCCGGATGCAGCGTTTTCAGCTTCCGGGAGTCGTACCCGCCTTCCGTGCGGCACTCACCGGCGCATTTCGCGGCGCACTCCGCTATGAAGCTCTCGTCGTCGCCCACAGCCTCGGTCATACGCGAGACCGCGGCGATGAACGAGGGATTGAACTCCTCCAGCAGCGGTATCACATTATGCCGTATCCTGTTGCGCGTGCAGTCGTCGATGAGGTTGGTGCTGTCCGTTACATAGTCTATGCCGTGTTCGCGGCAGTAATTCTCGGTCTGTTCCCTTGTGCAGAGTATCAGCGGCCTGATTATCCCGTCACGCACCGGGGGTATGCCGGCGAGGCCCTTTGTCCCCGTGCCGCGTATCATGTTCATCAGCACTGTCTCGGCAGTGTCATTGGCGGTATGTGCCGTGGCGAGCAGCGAGCCGTACTTTTCGCGCGCCCTGTCAAAACATTCGTACCGCAGACGTCTGGCGGCTTCCTCTATGCTTTCGTGCTTTCCGAGCGAGCCCTTTACATCGACGCGGTACACCTCCGCCGGCACGCCGAACCTCTCACACAGCGAGACCGCGAACGCCTCGTCACGATCGCTCTCGGCTCCGCGCAGGCTGTGGTTGATGTGGCACGCCGAAACGGTCATTCCCGTTTCCTCCCGCAGCTCACACAGCACACCGAGCAGCGCGCAGCTGTCCGCTCCGCCGCTCAGCCCGACCGTCACATTCCGGCAGCCGCCGAGCATACCGTATTTTTCGAGCGCCTCAGCCACGCGGGTCTTCATACCTTGCCTCCACAGACGTGAATCTCGTGCAGTCACCCTCCCAGCGCAGCGGCACCGTGCAGAGCTTACCGTGGCGGTTCTTCGCCACAATGCACTCACAGCTGTTTATCTGATCGGTCTTTTCCTTGTGGTAGTAATGGTCGCGGTACAGGAAAAGCACCACGTCCGCGTCCTGCTCCGCCGAACCGGAGTCGCGCAGGTCGGAGAGTATGGGTCTCTTGTCCTCGCGGGCATCGGGGCTTCGGGAGAGCTGTGACAGCGCGATCACCGGTACATTGAGCTCCTTCGCCATTACCTTCATATTTCTGGTTATCTCTGTTACTTCCGCGACGCGGTTGCCGCTGTTCTTGCCCTTTACCGTGACAAGGCCGATGTAGTCTATCACCACAAGGCCGATGTTGTTCATTCTGCGCAGCTTTGCCTTCATCTCGCCTATCGTGGTGTTCGCAGTGTCGTCAACGTATATCTCCGAGTCCATGAGCATCTCGGCGGCCTCATAAAGCCCCTGCCACTGCTTCGAGTCTATCTGCCCGGTCTTGAGCAGGTCAGCGTTTATCCTGCCCTCTGAGGACAGCATACGCTCGACGAGCTGTGAGCGGGACATTTCGAGGCTGAATACGGCTATCTTCTTGTCCCTGTGCAGTCTCGCGGCGTTGACCGCTATGTTCATTGCGAATGACGTTTTTCCCATGCCGGGGCGCGCCGCGATAAGTATAAGGCTCGACGGCATCAGACCGTATATCACCTTGTCGAGCGTGCCGAAGCCCGTGCTTATGCCGATGCGGTTGTTCTCCGGGTGCTGGTTTATGTCGATGAGGTGCCTGAGCAGCTCGATGACCGTCGGGTTGATGTTCAGCAGTCCCGAGGTCTCGGCGGTGCCGCGTATGTCCATTATGCGCTTCTCGGCGTATTCGAGCAGGGAGCCGGGCTCTTCCGTGCCGGAGGTCGCCTTCTCGAAAATATCCCTCGAAACGTTTATGAGCTGGCGCATGACAAATTTCTCGTCGAGATACTGAGCGTAGCTCTCTATCGACGAGCTTTCCACTGCCATGACCGACAGCTTGTACAGATATTCCTTTGATTCCTCGGCGGTGGCGAAGACCTTCTGCCTTACGCACTGCTCTCCGAGGCTGACGATGTTTATGTCCTCACCGCTCACGAACATCTTCTGCATAACGGACCATATCCCGCTGTGCATTTTTACATGGAAGTGCTCGGGCGTCAGCTTGTCGATGACTCTCGAGACAAGCTCCGGGTCGGCTATCGCCGAGCCCAGCACCATCTGTTCCGCGTCCGTGTTGTACGGCAGGTCTATGCTGCTTATATCAAGCTCTGCCATTATTATCTTTCACCCTTACTGGAGCTCTGTCACCTGTACCTTGAATTTGGCGGAAACGCCGTTATATAGTCTTGCTTCGGCCTCGAACACGCCGAATGTCTTGATCTCATTCTTGAGAACGATCTTTTTCTTGTCCACGTCAAGTCCGTGGGCGTCCTTTATCATCTTCGAGATATCCTTGCCGGTCACGGAGCCGAAGAGCTTGCCGTTGGCGCCCGCCTTCATTGCTGTCGAGAAGGTCTTGCCCTCTATCACCTCGGCTATCTTCTTCGCGTTGGCGATATCGGTGTCGATCTTATGCTGTGCGTGAGCCTGCTGGCCCTCGAGTATGTTCATGTTGGCGTTGGTCGCCTCTACCGCCAGCTTCTGCTTTATGAGGCAGTTGCGTGCGAAACCGTCCTTTACTTCCTTTATCTCGCCCTTTTTGCCTGTTCCCTGTACGTCCTGCAAGAGTATTACTTTCATTTTCTGTCTGTTCCTTTCTTTTTCAGTTTAAGCTCTCATAATATTTATCAATAGCCTCTTTGAGCTTCGCGACAACATCGTCGACAGTCGAGTCGCGGAACTGCGCGCCTGCCATGGTCTGATGTCCGCCGCCGCCGAGGTTCTCTGCGATGAGCTGAACGTTTATCGCTCCGAGTGAGCGGCAGTTGAGCGCTATCTCGTCGTTCGAGGTCTTTGCTATGACGAACGCCGCCTTCACGTCGGCAACACCGAGCAGATCGTCGGCAGCCTGCGGAGCCGCTATCCTCATATCCTGAAGCACCTTGTCCGCTGTGGCTATCGCGCAGCTCCGGTAAATGGAGGCGGACGCGACGAGCTCGGACTTCTGGCGGTAGGTCTCAACTGTGTTCGCGAACAGAGCCTTGACGTTTACGGTATCGGCGCCCAGCTTGCGCAGAGCGGCCGCAGCCTCGAACGTCCTGACTCCCGTGCGCAGCGTGAAATTCTTCGTATCGAGCATGATCCCCGCCAGCAGAGCCTCGGCCTGCACGGAGCTTATCTTGCCTGCGTCGCCGAAATATTGGAGCAGCTCGGTGACCATTTCGCAGGCGCTCGAAGCGTAGGGCTCATGGTGGAATATCATTGCCTTGTCGATGTAGTTTATCATCTTGCGGTGGTGGTCGATGACCACGACCTTCTGGGCGCGCTCAAGCAGCTCCGGCACATCTACGATGTCGGGGTTGTGCGTATCAGCCACGATGAGCAGCGAATCCTCGGTGAAGTGCTCCTTCGCCTCGGACGGCGTAGTGAACAGGTAGCCCTTTTCCTTCTCGTAGAGGTAGTCATACAGCCGCATAGCGAGCGTTGTCTGCTTGTCTATGACGGCGTAGGAGTTCTTCCCGAAGCGTCTCACCGCCCCGGCAAGGCCGATGCAGGCGCCCACCGCGTCGAGGTCGGAGTTCCGGTGTCCCATTATGTACACGTCCGGAGCCTGTTCGATAGCTTCCATGAGGGAATTCGCGATTATTCTGGTCTTTACCTTGGTATGGCGTTCGACACCCTTCGACACGCCGCCGTAGAACTCGAAGCCCGTTTCTGTCTTTATCGCTGCCTGATCGCCGCCGCGTCCGAGCGCCATATCGAGCGCCTGACGCGCGTATTCCTCGCTCTCGGCGATGCTTTTCGCGGTACGGCCTATACCTATGGACAGCGTGACGCTTATGCGGTCGTTGACCTGTATCTCACGCGCCTTTTCGAGTATCTTTATCTTCTCGTCGATCATCTGACGGACATAGCGTTCCTCGACGACTGCCCAGAAGCGCTCGCGGTTGTACTTGCGGAGTATGCCGTTGGTATTGCTTATGAAGTCCTCCAGCAGCTTGTCTATCTGTACCGTTATCTTTGCTGTCTCGCTCTCCGAGCTGCCGCCGAACAGCTCCTCATAGCTGTCGATGACGAATATCAGCACCACCGGCTGCGCGAGTCTCTGCTCGGTCTCCAGCACGCGTATCCTTGTGATATCCACGAAGTAGATCATGAATATGTCTTTCGCGTCCTTTTCGCCGGGTGCGTCGGCGTAGACCCTGTAATAGTTGTTCCTGTACTTTATCTCATAGTAGCCGTCCATTTTGAGGAGTCTTTCGAGGGGCAGCTTTGTGATCTGGTCTATTGATCTTCCGTAGACGGCCTCATCGGTGAAGCTGGAGCTGAACTCCTGATTGAACCACACAAGTCTGTTCTCGCTGTCAACGATAGCGATACCGAGGGGCATGAAGTTCATTGAAACGCGCTCCATGCGGTCTATCTCGGAATCGACCCTCGCGAAATACTGGAAATTCTTTCCCGTGACGGAGATAAGCTTCGCGGCGGTAAATCCGCCGGTTATGCACAGCACCGGCGCGAATATGCAGAACGCCTCAAGCGACAGGTTATACATGAATATCAGCATGACCACCGCCGATATCAGCAGCGCGATTATGGATATCACGAGTCCCGCGTCGCGAAAATTGTTTTTCACCGCAAAGCCTCCTTTCTGTCAGATCTTCCGCCTTATCATACTTCCATTATGATAGGCAGTATCATCGGGCTTCTGCCCGTTTTGGACGCTATGAAGCCGCTGAGGGCTTCCTTGACGTCGGTCTTGAGAGCGCTCCAGTCGTGGATATTGGGCGCGAGGTGCTTGGACATTATCACCTTTGCGCGCTCCTTCGCCTCGACCATGAGCTCCTCTGATTCGCGCACATACACGAAGCCGCGGGATACTATGTCTGGACCCGACATTATCCTGCCTGTGGCCTTTTCGATAGCCGCGACTATTATTATAAGGCCGTCCGCCGCAAGGAGCTTTCTGTCCCTCAGCACGACGG
>CAMVBT010000184.1 GCA_947165805.1 uncultured Clostridia bacterium | reverse complement strand
AGGTGCGTCCCCTAAAACAAATCGCTTCGCCTTGCAGCGGGGGTAGGTAGTACGCCTTTTAAAGACTCTGATTTTTATAGTATGGATTTCCCGCAGTTGCCGCAGAATTTCCCGGCATATTTAAGCGCCGCTCCGCAGTGCTTGCAGAACTTCGGTCTGTTCTGCATCATATCCGCCGACATTCCGCCGGGCTGCATCATTCCCAGCCCCATAGGCACACAGTCTCCCTTGAACGACCTGTCGTCGCTTATCATGCTGCCCGTAATGACCTTGGCCTTTTCGGCGTCGGACATCGCCTGAAATTCCCTTGAACGCTGCTCGCGCTGCTGCTCCTTCGCTGTCGGGGCGGCAGGCTCCGACGCCATTTGCCTGATCTTCTCTGTCTGTGCGGCTATCGCCTGCGCCCTCGCCAACGGGTCGTCGGTCTCGAGCAGCGGCGGCAGATCGGGCATTTTCATATTTTCCAAAGAGGACGGGTCGATGCCGTTCTTCTCCGCGGTCTCCCGGGCTTTCTGCATGGCTCGTTCAAGCTCCGCGGCGGCATGGGCCGGATCCTTCATCTTATTCGCGAGCTCCAGCTGCTCAATGAACTTCGCCGAGCGCTCGTCCGGCTTAAATGCCGTTAATCTTACGTCACAGCGCAGACCCATTTTCTCCGTGAGCTTCGCGGACACAGCCGCGTTTATCTCGTCATACTTTCCGGGAAGCTCTTTATAGGAGACCTTTCCGCTGTACTCCGGGAGCACATAATTCATCATTGTCGCCGTGTAGAACGGGATAGTGCTCTTGTCTATCTCCTTGTCGGTATCGGCAAGAACAGTCCAGTCGGCGAGAAGGTATATGTTCGTGTTAAGCTCCGGGTCAGAATACGGGAACGGCGTATCGGTGTGAAAATTCAGCTCTGTCATTTCTTCTCCGCCCTCTCTTCCTCTTCAAGCAGGTCCTCGACATACTTGGGGAGCATGAACGCCCCGGTATGCAGGTTTGTCGTGTAATACCATGTTTTCAGACCGCGCGCGTTCCAGCGTGCGGCGTCCAGATCATGCAGAGGGTGATACTTCTTCGACGCGAACCCGAACAGCCAATAGCCCGACGGACAGGTCGGGATATGCGCCTGATAGACGCGGCTTATCGGGAAGGACTTGTACGCCTTGCGGTGCATGGCGCGGCAGGCTTCCTCGTCCTCGTCGAAGAACGGGCTTCCGTGCTGATATACCATTATGCCGTCCTCATGGAGCGCCTTGAAACAGCTTCCGTAGAACTCCTTCGTGAACAGTCCCGCCGTATGTCCGAACGGGTCCGTGCTGTCGTTTATGATGAGGTCGTACTCGTCCTGTTTGCCGCGCAGTACCCGCAGTCCGTCGCGGTTTATGACGGACACTCTCGGATCGTCGAGACCCTTGGCATTGTCGGGGAAGAACTCCCGGCAGACGTTGACGAACATCTCGTCCGGCTCCACCACGATTATCTGCTCGATCTCGTCGTAATGGGACAGCTCACGCGCTACACCGCCGTCGCCGCCGCCGATGACCAGGACCTTCCGTACATTCGGGTGTACCGCCATGGGAACGTGGACTATCATCTCGTCGTAGGTGAATTCGTCCTGTTCGGAGAAGATTCGGGTGAATCAAACACGTCGATGCGCTGAAAGTCGCTGGTGCCGCTGAAAAGCTGCTTTTCTACCCTTATCGACATCTTCACGTTTGATGTATGCATTTCAGAAAACCAAAAATCCATTGCTTCACTGCCTCTGCTCTGCTGAATTTTCAATATGTCCGCGAAGCGGACATCTTAACTATTCGCTTTTCGTTATTCACTGTTCATTTATATCAGAACGTTAAGTTTTGATATTTCCGGATCCTCCGGGCCCTGCATCGAGCAGCCCTTTTCTTTCGCGTAGAGGATATAGCTGATTATCTCCTCGGTTATCTGCTCTCCGGGCGCGAGTATCGGGATACCCGGCGGGTAGCACATAACGAACTCGCCGCATATACGTCCGGCGGTCTCGCGAATCGGAACGAGCTTCTTGTCCGAATAGAACGCCTTCTGCGGTGTCGCCGCCACGATAGGCGCGATGTACTCGGCGTTGTGCTGTCTCGACACGGGCTTTGAGTACAATCTCTTTATATCCTCCAGAGCTCCCACAAGGCGCTCGATATCCTGTATGCGGTCGCCTATCGAGATGTAGGCGAGTATATTGCCGATATCACCGAACTCTATCTGTATATCGTACTCGTCGCGCAGCAGGTCATAGACCTCGATGCCCGTAAGACCCATATCGCGGGTATATACGGAGAGTTTGGTCACGTCGTAGTCGAAGATACTGCCGCCGTTGACTATGTCCTTGCCGTAGGCGTAGTAGCCGCCTATGGAATTTATCTCCTCACGGGCGTATTCCGCCATAGCGGAGACCTTCTCGAAGGATTCCCTGCCGCGCAGAGCGAGGTTGCGGCGCGATATGTCAAGGCTCGACAGCAGCAGATACGATGCGCTGGTGGTCTGCGTGAGGTTGATTATCTGCTCGACGTAGCGGGTATTGACCTTCTCGTTGAGCAGGAGCAGCGAGCTCTGCGTAAGGCTGCCGCCGGACTTGTGCATGGAGATAGCCGCCATATCCGCGCCCGCCTCCATAGCCGAAACGGGGAGCTTCTCGTGGAAGTAGAGGTGTGTGCCGTGCGCCTCGTCCGCCAGCACGAGCATACCCCGCTCATGCGCGAGCTTGACGATTGAGCGCAGGTCGGAGCATATCCCGTAATAAGTCGGATTGTTGACGAGTACAGCCACGGCGTCCGGGTTCTCGTCCATTGCCTTACGTATCTGTTCGGTCTCGGTGCCGAGGGCTATACCGATGTGGTTATCGACGTCGGGGTTGACGTAGACCGGCTCGGCTCCGCACAGCACGAGGGCGTTTATGGCGCTGCGGTGGACGTTGCGGGGCATTATTATCTTGTCTCCCGCCTTGCACGCGGAGAGTATCATACTCTGCACTGCCGAGGTGGTGCCGCCTACCATGAAATAGGCGTGAGCTGCTCCGAACGCGTCTGCCGCGAGCTGTTCCGCCTCATAGATGACGGAAACCGGGTGGCAGAGGTTATCCAACGGCTTCATTGAGTTCACGTCGAGGGATACGCACTGCTCCCCGAGGAGCTTCACGAGCTCGGGGTTTCCGCGTCCGCGCTTATGTCCCGGCACATCGAAGGGGACAACGCGTTGTTTTCTGAATCTTTCCAGCGCCTCATAGACCGGCGCCGATCTCTGTCTTTCAATATCCATAGTTACCTGCTTAAAAACAAAGAGTGATACATTATCGTATCACTCTGATAGTCTTTGTCCGTACAAACCGATTATACCTTCGGACTCTGCCGTGCTTATTGACCGTTTCACAAGTGATCCTGATTATGAAGTTATCATCTTATAAAATTCGAGCTTTTAACTCGATCAATAATGCAGCTTTTCACTGCTTCGGCATCTGACCCGCCTGTCCGTATGGGCGTTTATTATCGGTCATTTTGAATTATAACATATTTGTCACTTTTTGTCAATAGTTTGTTTCTACACAGCGAATCCGTCTGTTACTTTTGTCGAAGCGGCGGCGCGGTACCCGCGTTCGACAAGCCCTGAAAAAGACTGCCGACCCCCAGAGCCCCTGCTCCTTTTGACGCAGGGTTTGTGGGGAATCCTTTCAGAGTTGCTTCTATATCATCTGTATATGAAAGTAACTGCTCCTTTTGTAAGAAAAGGAGCAGTTATTGTTTTACTGTGAATAGCAGGGACTTGTAATAGGCGTACTACCTGCCCCCGTTGCAAGGCGAAGCGGTTGACCTTTCCCGCGGGAGGGAGGGGAGAGGGAGAGAGGGGGACGGGGGGAGGGAGGGAGAGGGGAGGGAGGGAGCGCCTTTCCTTCCGGAAAGGGGCTTCCTTCCTACCCTCTTCCTTCCTCCCCCAGCGACCTACCAAGGGACGCTGTAGATCATGCCTTCGGCGAGGTCGAGGCCGGGCTCCATGGCGGCGGGGTACTGGGATTTGCCGTCGCTGAAAATGACGAGGGCGCTGTCCCATTCCTCTTCGAGCGTATATGTGTAAGTCCCGTCATCGCCGCGGCTCATTTCCTTGCCCGGCCACACCGCGTTCTTACGCAGCGAGGCTCCGCTCTCATTGTAGATATAGGCGTAGATCGTATCTCCCCAGCTTTCGGGCTTCTCAAAGCCGAACTGCGCTCCGGCAGGGACGGTCTGGCGCTCCGTGAAATAATACGTCATTACCGTTCTGCCGCCCTCGTTTTCGGCGGAAAGCCTTACCCACTTCGTATCGGGATAGAGCTTTATCTTCGTGCCGTCGGAGTACGTTATTTTAGTTCCGGCGTCAAGCTCACAACTGCCGGGGTCTGTGCCGGTCAGATGAAGCGTCACCTCAAAAGTCTTGTCGTTCACGAAAGAATCGGTCTCGAGCCATACGCTCAGGAAATTATTCGAGTATTTATATCCCTCGTTATATAATACCGCGATAGTCCCGGCTTTCAGCTTGCCGGTCAGGGTGCCGCCGGAGACCGTGAAATCCTCGTTCATTCCGGAGCGGTCGGGGTATATTCCGTCCGGCAGAGCCGTGGGCGCCGATATATCGAGGTCTTTGTTCGCCTTTGAATTCACGATCACCGTGCCTTTTGCCCCACGGTTTATCAGCAGAGCCGCATTTTCGGAGCAGTTCGCCATTTCCGTAGGTTCGCCGTTCATAGCTGTGCGGAATATGTTCACCGCTGCCACGGCGGGGTGCTTGTAAAGTGTGCTGCCTGCCGCTCCGATGCGGTTCATCTCGCCCCAGCGGTCGTAGCCGTCGGCTCCGTAAGGCCTGTCAAAGAACAGCGGAGTCCCGCCGCCCTGCGCCGCAATGACCGCCCAGCCCCGGAGAATTTTGCTGTCATCAAGGGCTGCGCTGCTACCGTCTGTATAATTATCGTGCGATTCTACCCAAGTGACACATTTTTCGCTGTCCCCGACCTTGAAGCCCGTAAGCATCTTCGCGTTGAGCATCTCGCCGATCAGCAGGCCGCGGAGCTGCTTGCCGTAGTCCGAGGCGGTCGTATAGCCTATCGCTGTCTGGTACGCCTCGATACGGTCATTGTCGCCCTGAAGCACCTCGCCGTAGTTGAAGATGCCCGCCGCGTCGTCGATCTCGGTCGTCACGCGTTCCCAGAAGTTGTTCGGGAGGTTCTCGTCCACCTGCGGGTCGTCTGGCAGAGCTATGTGCTTCGCCGTGTCGTAGCGGAAGCCGTCGGCTCCGTCGGCTATGAGCCTGTGTCCCACGATCTCGGTGGTCGCCGTCTCATTAAAAACTTCGGCGCATCTGTCATAAACCCGTCCGATCAGTTCTTTCTGGTTATCATAGTTAACCGCGTAGAGTGTGGTATAATCTGAATTCTTGA
>CAMVBT010000183.1 GCA_947165805.1 uncultured Clostridia bacterium | reverse complement strand
ACACTCCCCAGACCACACCCCAAGCTCGAGCGTAAGCGACTTATCTATCCTTTGATGGCTCAACGGCTTCGTATCTTATGCGGATCGCGGGGAGCTTACTTATTGTCGTGTACGAATTTATGCGCCAGTCGTCGCCGTCGGCGGGTGTATTCTCACCGGAGGCAGGAGGAGCAAATATTTTAAGCGTCAGCTCCGTTTCACCGGCGAGACGGTTCTCATAGAACGCGCTCATCAGGTCTATCGTCTTTACTTTTGGGGACTTGTAGAACCAGCGTCCGTTGATCTCCAGCATGAGGTTCAGCTCTTCCTCGAACGTGACCTCGCAGAATACGGGGTCCTTCTCGAATTTCAGCTTTATCGCAAGTCCCTCCGCGTCCTCGGAGCCTCCCCAGCGGAGCTTAACGGGGAGCTGCGCGTCCCCGTCCACGGTCATTGCGGGATTGAAGAAGTCGTCGTGTATTATCTCGCGGTAGGTCTTCATTACGGGCTGCTCGATGCCGACGTTCGCGTTGTTCGGGTCTTCGATCTCCAGCCCGAGCCTTCCGCGGTCGCGGAACTGGTAGAACGTGAACGCGCTGAGCCACTTGTCCTTTTCGTTTTTCAGCAGGTCGCAGAACAGACGTATCATCTCCGCCTGCTCATAGGCTCCGGTAACGTCGCCGTCCGCGTTGAGCTCGCTGAGCACCATGGGCTTCACCGTGCCGCCGCATATCTCCTTGAAGCGATTCCGGCTACGTTTCGCCATTTCATATACCTCGCGCACCGAGGAACGCCCGTGGGAATGACCGCCGCGCTCCGCCACATCGTAAGGCCAGCCCCAGTGCAGGGACAGATACTTGTCGATAGACCATGTGTCGGTAGCGCGTACAGCCTCCGCGAATTCGTCCTCCATTTCGATCTTCGGGTCGGTCTCATTGACGACTCCGCCCGCGCAGAGGACTGTGCTGACGTTGGGAGCGTATTCCTTGATGATCTTATGGAACTTCACATAGAAGTCGGCTATCAGCTGATATGTGGCGCGCTTCGTGAACGAGAACCAGTTTCCGGTGCATTCGTGGTTTATGCGTATCTGCATACGTCCGAATGTGGAGAGGTCCTTCGCTATCGCGATAAGGTGCTCGTCGGGAACGTTCGGGTCAATGGTGAGGGTGAGTATAACGTCCTGTCCGTGGGCGCGTATCTCACGCATATATCCGAACGGCTCGCCGCTGAGGTCGCCGTTCGGGCCGCCCTTGTAGGTGAAATAGTCGTCGTAGGGGTAATCCCACGCGAATGAGACTTCCTTGCCCCTGCAAGCCTCGCTTATGCGCTGCGGCCACTCCTTGTCGAGAGGGTAGTAGCAGTACATGAGGCTTATCGCCCTGTGCGGACGCCCGAGGCGGTTCAGTATGTAGTCCTGATCAACGTACTCGCCGCGCTCGCTGCCGTCCCCGAGATCGACCGCGCACTGTGCGGCGCCCATGTGTATCTTCTTCACTTCGTAATCCATAGAGTTTTTCCTTTCCGTTGTCTGTAAACGATTACTATTGAATTATTATATCATATTTTTTTCTGTTTTGCAAGATGTTTTTCAAATTTTTCCGTCGGGAGCAAAAGCACTTGACAAAAAGGGGATTTGAGTATAGAATTTAAGAAGAATGATAACTACAGGGGGGAACATATATGAAATGCCCGTACTGCAATAACGATATGGAGATCGGCATTATACAGGATTGCAACGAGATAGCGTGGCTGAAAGGGCTTGACAGGCCTGCACTCGGGAGAGCGGCTTTCCATGAGGGTTCGGTGGTTCTGTCAAAGCTGTCGCTGACAAAGGGCTCCGCAGTTATGGCGTATCTCTGCCGCGGCTGCGGCAAGGTCATCATAGACCTCAAAGACCCGAATACCGACCTGAACCGCGGCTGAACGGCGCGAAAGGAGAAAAGCATGACCTACGAAGAAGCGAAAAACACGATACCGGCAGGAAAATACCGCCACTACAAAGGCAACGAGTATGAGGTGATAGGCATAGCGCGCCACTCCGAAACTCTCGAGCCCATGGTGATATACAGGGCGCTCTACGGCGACGGCGGCATCTGGGCAAGGCCTGCGCAGATGTGGAACGAGACCGTGGACGATAAAGGCACGAAGCGCTTCACGGCTGCCGGGGCAAGGAACAATGACTGATATCGGGCTCATAAGTGTGATAATGGCGGCATACAATGCCGAAAATACCATAGAAACGGCGATAAGCTCCGTGCTTGCGCAGACATACGGGAACTTCGAGCTGATAGTCATAAACGACTGCTCGGTTGACAGCACAGCCGACAAAGTCCTCGCGTTTGGTGATGCGCGCATAAGGATGCTCACGAACGAAAAGAACTCCGGGGTCTCGCTGACCCGCCACCGCGGAGCCTCCGAAGCAAAGGGCGAATGGATAGCTATACTCGACAGCGACGACGCGTGGGAGCCCGACAAGCTCGAAAAGCAGGCGGAGCTGCAAAAGCGCACGGGCGCGGAGCTGATGTACACCGGCTCGGCGTTTATGGACTCCGACGGCCGCAGGCTCGATGCCGTGCTGTCTGTGCCGGAGACTGCCGACCGCCGCAGACTGCTGAAACAGAACATACTGTCAAACTCCTCGGCTCTGGTGCGCCGTGAGCTGTTCCTTGCGAATGAGGTGCTCGACGACAGTATCCACGAGGACTTTGCCTGCTGGCTGAAGATACTCGGCACAGGCCGCACCGCGTATGGGGTGAATGAGCCTCTGCTGATATACCGGCTCTCCGGAACGTCAAAAACAGGCAACAAGATGAAGTCTGCGAAGATGAACTGGCGTACTTACCGCGCTGTCGGTCTGAACGTGTTTTCGGCGTTCTGTTATATGGTCTGCTATACGGTGAACGGACTGAAAAAATACCGCAGCCTTAAACGCTGAACTGCCGCGGGATAACGAAAGGGGTGAACGGATATGAGAACAGCAAGATACATCACGGCACTGTGCTTATGTGTTTTTCTTGTGCTTTTATCCGTTCCCGCGGTCTCTGCGCTGCGCACAGTCCCCGGCACGATAAGCGGCGAATTCGGCTATTATATGTCCGGCGGATACGGCAGCAGCACGGAGCGGTTCTTTTACAGCGACGCGTATTTCGGAGCCTCCGGAAGAGCGGAGAACGAACACCTGCGCACAATGTCTCTGGTGCTGGCGATAATGGCTTCGCATAAGGAAAGAGCCGCCTCACTTTTCGCGCAGACGGGCTTTTCGGAGCGCGACCTGTCTGCCGAGGATATGGATGGTGAGCCGACCCGCGATACGATAGGCTCGGTGATATCCCACAAAAGCACGATATACGGCGAGGTCATCGCTGTGGCGATACGCGGCAGCAATTACCGCAAGGAATGGGCTGACAACTTCGATACGGGCGTCACCGGGGACGCGGCAGGCTTCTCCCGCTCCGCCCGGAAGATAACGGACAGGATAAAGGCATACGAAAAGAGATACGGACTGCGCGGCGCGAAGCTGTGGATAACGGGTTTCAGCCGCGGCGGAGCTGTGGCGGACCTGACGGGGAAATATATCAATGAGGAGCTCTCCGATTACGGCATCACCGCCGACGGGCTTTACGTCTATACCTTCGAGGCTCCGGCGGCGAGCTGTGAGCGCACCGGCTGCGCGAACATACACAACGTCCGCAGTCCGAACGATGCTATACCGCTGGTTCTGCCCGCGGTATGGGGATTTTCTACGTCGGGCGTCACCGAAATGCTGCCCGCGGACGATGTGAAGATAAACCGCAAGGAGCTCTCGTTCACGCTGAAAGGCATACGCCTTACCGACCGCACCGACGTTATCCCGAGCGGCGATATGTGGAGCCTGCCCGAAACGGAAACAAGCCCGCCGATACCGCTGTCCTCGTTTGAGTACGGCTTTGCGGCGTGGCTCGGCTCGTATTACGACAGGGAGAGCTTCGCGAAATACAGCAGGAATATAGGCGATCTGCTGGAGATATTCGTTTTCAGGGATCACAGCGAGTACGAGGATCTCGTCATTCTCATGAGCGGTATCATGAGCGAGATGTTCAGCGCCGAGAATGTCGCGCTGGTGCTCTCGCTGAGCTACCTTGAAACGGGCAGCGAGAAATATGAGTCGGTGCTCGAAACGCTTAACGGCACCTTTATCGGCGCGCTTGACAAGAGGGGACACGGCGGTGTGCTGACAGACGAAGAG
This sequence comes from uncultured Clostridia bacterium, assembly GCA_947165805.1. Classification (GTDB taxonomy): domain Bacteria; phylum Bacillota; class Clostridia; order Oscillospirales; family Ruminococcaceae; genus Ruminiclostridium_E. The sequence goes on along the minus strand of CAMVBT010000183.1, from coordinate 1,232 downwards.
ATAGAAACGCTCAAGCGCTCCGTACCGAATGTGACACGCTTCGCCCTGCCGCTGATAAAGGACGATCTCGCGAATGACCACTGTCTCGAGCATTTCGGCACATTCATAGGGAACATCGGAACGATAATTTCCGAGCACTATATGCAGAATGTGTTCGTGCTTGTGAAGAACACGGACTCATACTATACGGAGGAGGGAAGTCCGGACGACGTTACCTCCGAGGGTACCTTCACCGATCTGACCGACCCGTGGCACAATTATTGCCGCGCCGGGATCGTGACCGGGGGTGAGGAGCTTCTTGATGCCGTGCTGACGGAGAAGGAACGTGCCGAATACGCAGACGGCGCGAATGTGATGATAAAGCTCGGTACGGCGGAAAGCTCCCTGCGCACCGCGGACAGGGAAGCACTGAAAAACTCGCTCACCGTCATAGGCCGCGGCAGCCGCGCAGGTGCATATATCGGTATGTCCCTGTCGAAGAAGATAGGCAACGGAGTGCGGCAGCGGGCGGCCGGCGTTTCCGCGCCTGTCAGGGTGACGGTAAAGGTGCCGCGTGAGCTGCTGAACCGTGACAGTACGCTGATACGCGAGTTCGACATCGTTTCGCTGCACGACGGCTCCGCGGATATCCTGCGCAGCGAGTTCGACGCGGACACCGGCACGCTTGAATTTGAGACAGACAGCTTCTCGATGTGCGTGCTGGTCTGCCGCGACCGACCCGCCGAGCCCGACGACTCCGACCCGAACCCGCCCACCGGCGGTTGTTTTTTGAAGCGCCGTTATGGTTGACATCGCACTGAAAAAGTGCTATAATCAATACAGTATTTTTTTTGAAAGGAAGTACCCGTTATGAAAATAGAGACCCAGTGCCTCCACGAAGGCTACACCCCCAAGAACTCCGAGCCGAGAGTAGTGCCGATAGTACAGAGCACAACCTACCTGTACAAGTCCACAGACGAGGTCGCCGCGGTATTCGATGACCCGACGAAGAGCCTCATCTACTCGCGCTTCGCAAACCCGACCACAGACGCTGTCGAGAAGAAGATAGCTGCTCTCGAGGGCGGCGCCGCCGCGATGTGCACATCGTCCGGACAGGCCGCGTCCCTGCTGAGCGTCCTCAATATCTGCGAGGCCGGCGACAGCTTCATTTCCTCAACAGCTATCTACGGCGGCACGATAAACCTCTTCGGCACCACGCTGAAAAAGCTGGGCATCGAGTGCATATTCGTTGA
>CAMVBT010000182.1 GCA_947165805.1 uncultured Clostridia bacterium | reverse complement strand
GGAAGCTCGCCGCGAAGCCGAACAGCATCGGCTTTATCCTGCCGGATATGCAGAAGTCCGAGCTGTTCCCGACGGTAATAAAGGACGGCGCGCTGCCCAGAAAGACGTTTTCCATGGGACACGCCGCGGACAAGAGATTTTACGTTGAAGCAAGAAAGATCGTCAGATAAAAAACGGAGGTCTTAAAATGAGTATCAGTGCAAAGAAGATATTATCGGCTGTTTTTGCGGTCATCACCGCGTTTGTGCTTGTTATCGCGGCGCTCCCGCCTGTAAGGGCTTCTGCGCTGTCCATGATAAAGTATAAGATAACCTATACATCGACAGCCGCGAAGCTCACGCTTACTCCCGCCAGCAGCACGAACACTATCTATTATACGGTCGGAGGCGCCGCTCCCACGAAGTCTTCAAAGAAATACACAAAAACGCTTTCGACAAAGAAGGCCGTTGTTATCCGCGCCGCGGAATATGACAGGAACGGAAAGAAAGTCGGTTCGATAAAGCTGACGCTCGCTCCGAGGGCTATGACTCCGCAGATATCGGAGAACGGAGGGCTGATAACCGTCGTATCGGGTACAGCCGGAGCGAAGATATACTATACTACGGACGGCAGCATACCGACAAAGAATTCAAGGCTCTACAGCGAGCCGTTGAAGTCGGAGCCCGGCACTATATACAAGTTCCGCGCGTTCAGAACAAATTATACCGCAAGTCAGGCCTCGGTGGTATATATTGACGAGGAAAAGGCTTCGTATGATTTTCAGATCACCGACGATCAGCTGGCGGTGCTCGATCTCGTGAACCGTGAGCGTGCCGCGAGAGCCGATCTCTGCGCGCTGAAGCTTGACGAGACGCTGTGCAGGGCCGCTGCGGTGCGCGCAAAGGAGATAGCGAAGAAGTTCGATCACGAGCGCCCCGACGGCACGAAGTATTCGGCGCTTCTCGAACAGTACGGCATAACGAACATCTATTCCGCGGAGAACATCGCCGAGGGCTATGTCGATCCTTACGATGTAATGGACGGCTGGACACATTCGGAGCGCCACATGAACAACATACTCGGCGTACACTACGATCATATCGGCATAGGTGTTTACTCGAGCGGAGGAATATTATACTGGGTGCAGATATTCGGTGGCCTGAACGGTTAAGGTAACGATCTATGAAAGAGAATGAAGAGAAGCTCCCTTCATGCGAGTTCCATCATGTGCATGAGAATACGGTGAAGAAGATAGGCGAGATGATGCCGGACGAGGATTCGCTGTTCGATCTCGCCGAGCTGTATAAGATATTCGGCGACAGCACGCGGATAAAGATACTGTACGCGCTGTTCGAGTCGGAGCTGTGCGTCTGCGATATCGCGACCCTTATCGGCGCGAGTATGTCCGCGGTGTCTCATCAGCTCCGGATACTGAAACAGGCGAGTCTCGTGAAGTACAGGCGCGAGGGAAAGACAGTGTTCTACTCGCTGTCGGACGATCATGTCCGTTCGATACTCGGTCAGGGTATGGAGCATATCAGTGAATAAATCAAGGAAACAGGCGGTCTGACTATGGCTGTGGAAACGATAGAACAATTTATAGAACGCAGTAGGCTGAACTGCCGTCAGGCTGCGGAAATAACCGTAAAACAGCGTTACGCGGACAGCACGGGAAGACAGTACCATGAGCTTCCCGCCGAAGAAACGGCTGAATATCTCGCCTCACCCGAGGGCGTGAGCGCTGTGGAAAAGGCGCTGGGCTCCCAGAGGTTCTACAGGGCTCTGATGAGCGCCGACCCCGCCGACAGTCCGAGGGTAAAGGCCGCGTACCGTAAGTACGTTTATTCCGTGACGGGTAAGACCATGGAGGAGGACAAGCCTCCGCAGCCCGAAAAAAAGCCGGAAAAGAAAAAAGCACCGAAGAAGAATATGTCCGCCGCCGCGAGAAAGGCGGGTTATCTTTACGAATACAGGAATTATGAGATCACGGCGTCCGACGAGGCGGAGATCATCGAGCAGGCGTCGGAACGCATAAGAGCCTATTACTCCGATCTCCGGAAATTCCTGCCGTACAAGTATATCAGAGAGATATACAGTGAGTTCGTGTCCGATCAGTTCCTGAGCAAATTCCGCCGCAGGATGTACGATGAGGCGGCACTGAACCCCCGCCGCATAGACGCCGCGGTCAGCGGCTCGGATATGCTGTATCATAACCTGAACGAGTACATAAACGGCTGGGTAATACTGAAAATACTCGGGGACTCGGGATACTCCGAGCTGAACAAGCGCAGATATATCCGTGATTTCCTGTCGGGATACTCTCCGCGGTACAGGCGTCTGCGCGAGCTCTACGCACTCATAGCGAAGAAGCTCGACCGTGAGACGGTGTCGGCGATAATAAGCGGCGGCGAGGAATACGCGCGTGCCATGCGCCACATGAAGTCTCAGATAGAGATATCCGAGACAGCCCATGAGCTTATCCTGAAAGAGATACCCGACAATGTTATCGACCTGTATCCCGGTGCGAGGAATATGAGGCGGCATTTTGTGCTGCATCTCGGACCGACCAATTCGGGAAAGACATATAACGCGCTGCTCGCGTGCAAGGCCGCAGAGACCGGCATATATCTTGCTCCGCTGCGTCTGCTCGCTTACGAGATATGCGAGAAATTCAACATAGAGGGCGTTCCGTGCGATATGAGGACGGGCGAGGAATCCATAGAAGTGCCGTTCGCTAAGCATACGGCTTCGACCGTGGAGATGCTCAACACGAACGAGCACTACGATGTCGCGGTCGTGGACGAATGCCAGCTCATCGAGGACGAGGAGCGCGGAGGAGCTTGGACGGCTGCCATACTCGGACTGATGGCGGACGAGATACATCTCTGCGCCGCGGAGAACGCCGAGGACCTGCTCATCACACTGATAGATATGTGCTCCGACAGCTATGAGATAGTGCGTCACGAGCGTTCGGTGCCTCTGGTGTGCGACGACCGCAGGTTCGTTTTCCCGAAAAGCGTCGAACCGAACGACGCTCTGATAGTTTTCTCAAAGAGATCGGTGCTCAGCTATGCCGAGCAGCTGAAGATGATCGGCATAAAGACGAGCGTGATATACGGCGATCTGCCCTATGACGTGCGCCGCAGCGAGGTCGCGCGCTTCATCAAGGGCGAGACCGACGTCGTGGTAGCCACAGATGCCGTGGGAATGGGACTGAACCTTCCGATAAAGCGCGTGGTATTCCTCGAATCGTATAAGTACGACGGCCGCAGGCGCCGTTTCCTGCACGGAACGGAGATCAAGCAGATAGCCGGAAGAGCCGGCCGCATGGGAATGTATGATATCGGGTACTTCAACGCGGCCGAGTTCAAGGACGACATAAAGCGCAAGCTGAAAAAGAAGAGCCATGACGTGAAGCGCGCCCGCCTGCGCATACCCGAGAGCATAATCTCGGTGGATATGCCGGTGTCGGAGATACTGCTGCGCTGGGGAACGATACCGGACGACGATCTGTTCCTTAAGAACAGTGTCGAGCGTGAGGTAGCGCTTGCCCGCGACCTTGAGAAGCATACGGAAGACAAATATCTGATATACCGCTTTATCACGATACCGTTCTCGGAAACGCGCCGGGAGCTCTATGAGTTCTGGTTCGAGCTGTTTGAGCGTGAGGTAGGCAATGACAGAAGATCGGTATATTTCTATATAAGGACTCTCGAAAGACGCGGTGACACGCTCGAAGACCATGAGCTTGCCTACCGCAAATGCGATATACTTTATTTCTACTATGACAGATTCGGTATCAAAGAGGATCTGGAAGCGATAATGGAACTCAAGCACGCTATCTCCGCGGATATCATGGAGATACTGTCCGACAGGAACAACGTATGAAAAAAATGAGCATGGCGAAACTGAGCGTTATCGTGAGCGTACTGCTGTTCACGATACTTACCGCCGCTATCGTTATCATTCTTGATGTGAGCGGCCGCATAAACGGGTCCGCTGCGGGGGACAGACCTTTCCGCGTCGGGCTCATACTCAGCGGCAGCAAGGACGACAACAGCCTGAACAGCTCACATTACGAGCCGCTCGTGAAGGTCACGGAAGAGCTCGGAGCCGAGCTTGTCTACAGGGAAAATGTTGCCGGTGCGGACGAATGTGCCGGAGTTATCCGTGAGTTCGCGGAGGAAGAATACTGCGGCATAATAGCGGCAGCTTCGCCGGTATTCACGTCCGCCGTAAATGAGGCGGCGGAGAAATATCCCGGGATATTCTTCATGCAGTTCTCCGGTACCGGGAGCGGCAGAAATCTCTGCTCGTTCGACGGAAGAATGTATCAGATAAGATATCTGAGCGGCATTATCGCAGGATATCGGACAAAGTCGGGAAAGATAGGATATGCCGCGTCGCTGCCGACACCCGATGTAAAGCGCGGCATCAACGCGTTCGCGCTTGGAGTCCGCAGTGTTTCGCCCGATGCAGAGGTGATCGTATCGTTCTGCAATTCGCAGACGGACTATGAGGCGGCTGCTCGGACAGCGGAGAAACTGATAAAAGAGCAGGGCGCGGACGTGCTCGCGATGCACACCGATACACCGGCGCCCCTTGATGTCGCGGAAAAGTACGGCATAAAGGCGATAGGCTACAACTGCTGCGATGCGGAAAAATATGCGGGCTCATGCATCGCTGACTGTGTGTGGGATTGGGAAGACTTCTACCGGGAACAGATAAAGAACTGCGGACAGGGTACGTTTGCCGGAGGACACAGGTGGCTGGACTATAACAGCGGTGTCATATCGCTCAGGATACCGGAGGATGCCGGACTGAGCGCGGAATGTGAGGCGGCGCTCAGGGCGGCGGAGCAGAACTTCGCGAGCTATGCCTCCGATGTTTTCTACGGACCCGTCAGAGACAATACAGGGGTCCTTCGTGTAGCGGAGGACGAATCCATGTCGGACGACGCGCTGCAGCGCGGCTTCGACTGGTACGCGGAAGGAGTCCGCATAGCGGAATGACGGAAAGCGGACATTGCCAAGATGAAAGGGGAGAGCGTGTTGGATAAGATAAAACAGATATTCAGGACTCCCCGTGTAGCTGTAAATGTCAGCTTCATCATAGTGCTGATATTCGTCGGTCTGCTGATGAATATACGGCTGAAAACGCTGATGTACTCGTTTACGGAGCGGCAGGTCGCGAGACAGGCGGAGGTAATAGGCGAAAAGGTGTCCGGCACGTTCACGAACGAGCTTCAGGAATTAAGATACCGCGCGTCGCTGATCGAGGACAGGATCGAAAGCCTCGGGACTGTAATGGAGAGCATGATACGCACCGAGGATACCATGTCGATAGGTCTTCTTTCCACCGCCGGCACGCTGTACGGCGAAGAGATAAGCTCCGCTGATTTTACGGGCGTTCAGTCCGCATTCCGCGGCAGCGGGACGATAAGCTATAACGCGGACAAGGGCCTGCTT
>CAMVBT010000181.1 GCA_947165805.1 uncultured Clostridia bacterium | reverse complement strand
GCGATATTATATTGGTGGCAGCGTTTTATATCTACGCGGCGTTAATGATCTTCGGGCGGGTAATGTCGATCATCATAAGACGCAGAAAAGTTTATACCGCGATCAATATCCTCGCTGCCGTATTCTGGGTGCTTGCGGCGCTCATTGTGACAGCCTCTGGAGAGTTTGGCTATTTTATTGTCGTCATAATACTGGGTCTGACGATACCGTTACAGATGCTCATACGCATAACTCAGCTGTCCTTCGCCCATATCAGATATGACATACTTGTAAAGGTCATACGAAAATCAATGGCCGCGGAGATACTCACGGGACTGCTGATACTTATAGCGGCGTTCTCTGTCGGGCTTTACTATATCGAGCCCGGTATCGAGTCGTATTCCGACGCGCTGTGGTACTGCTTCGCGATAATTACCACGATAGGCTTCGGGGATTTCACGGCAGTGACAGTAATAGGCAGGATAATGTCCGTGATACTCGGCATTTACGGCATCATTGTTGTATCCCTCGTTACTTCTGTTATAGTTAATTTCTATACCGAGGTCAACAAGGAACCGGCAGACCGGAATGATAATACGCCTGCCGTACCCGATGAGGATCATAACGAATGATCGATCTTATACTGCAGGATATTGCGGAAAGGTAAATATCATTGAATGAGACTGTTTGAATCATTCAAACGGTCAGGGAGGTATCCAAATGAAAAACAAAAGAATAATGGCAGTACCCGCTGCGTGCTTCATATGCGTTATTGCGGTATGTGTCATCGGCATAGTCGTCGGATCATTCTGTGACTTCCGCATCAATGAAGCCATGGCGAACAAGACAAAAATAGGATCGATATTCGCTACCTTCGGCTCGTATTTTTCATACTGCCTGTACCCCGCAGCGGGAATGTGTCTGTTCAAGGGATTCAAGAAAAAAGGCTGCGATATGCTCGCATGGGTGCTGCTTGTTGTCGGTTATTTTATGGCAGTCTGTTACACCAACAGCTACAGCGGCAGCAAGGTGCGTGAGCTGTTCGGATATACCGCCGGAGAGTCCTCGCCGTTGATCTCGCTGCTGAGCTGGGGGCTTATGGCTGTAATATACGCGTGGGTGCCGATAGTATGCCGGTTCCTGTTCGATAATGTTGACCCGGATAAGCTGATAGCTGTGGGAGCAGCAATACTTGTCGCGGGGATCGCCGCCGACAATGTCAATCTGTGGCTCAAACAGGTCGGTTCGAGGCCGCGTTATAAGTATCTCATCACGCTTGACGATCCTATCAGCGAGTATCGTGAATGGTGGCAGATGACACCCTACCTTGCGGGCAATGATGATAATTTCAAGAGCTGGCCGAGCGGGAATATGACGATAGCTTCTATGATGTTCTCGCTGCCCATGCTTGCCGATGTATGCAGAAAAAAGAGCATGACGAAAAACCTTGTCTGCTTCGGCATAGCCTGCGTATTCGTGGCAGCTTACGGCTACAACAGGATACACATGACAAATCATTTTCTGTCCGATGTCTGCTTTGGGACACTCATATCATATTGCATCTACGCTGTGATAAGCACGGCATTCCTGAAAGCCGCAGACAACAGAAGCAGGAAAACAGAGAAATAAAAACATTGACGATAACAAAACAAAAAACCGTGACCTGACAGGAAAGGAAAGATCATCTGTGAAAACAACTGCTGTAAACAACACTCTGACTGTCTGTCTTGAAGGCAGGATAGATACAAACAATGCCGCGCAGACCGAAAAGATATCTTTGAAGCTGTCGGAAATTCCGGCTGTGAGGATATAATATTTGACGCGGAAAAGCTCGAATACATATCGAGCGCGGGACTGCGCGTACTGCTGAAGGTGCAGAAGACAAGGGATAAGCCTGTGCCGATGATCAATGTTTCGCGCGATGTTTATGATATTTTTGAAACGACCGGATTCACGGAGCTGCTCGATGTTAGAAAAGCGTACCGCAAGATAAGCGTCGAGGGCTGCACGGTCATAGGAAAAGGTTTTTACGGAACGGTCTACCGTATCGATCCCGAAACTATCGTGAAGGTATATGCTTCTCCCGACAGCCTTGCGATGATAGAGAACGAGAAAATGCTCGCGAGAACAGCGCTTGTCGCGGGTGTGCCGACGGCTATACCTTACGATATCGTCCGTGTCGGAAACAGCTACGGTTCTGTTTTCGAGCTCCTTAACGCAAAGACGTTCAGTGACCTGCTTATCGGGCAGCCCGAAAACGCCGATGCAGTCATAAAGCAGTACGCGGAGTTTCTGAAACAGGTCAACAGCAGGACTGTTCCCGCCGGAAAACTCAGGTCTGCGAAGGAAATATTTTCGGGCTATCTCGAAACGGTCAGAAAGTATCTTGATGATGAGCTGTACAGCCGCCTGAAAGAGCTGTTCTCGGAAATACCGGAGCAGCATAACGTGATACACGGCGACGCGCAGATGAAGAATATCATGATGAAGGACGGCGAACCGATGCTCATAGATATGGACACGCTTTCGGAAGGATACCCGATATTCGATATCCAGTCCGTATATGTCACATATTTTGCGTTCGGCGAAGATGACCCGTCCAACAGCATGGATTTCCTCGGTATGCCCGCGGCGCTTTCCCGAAAAGTATGGGAGGATTTCATAAAGTATTACTTCGATACGAGTGATGAAGTCCGTATCGCGCAGCTTCGCGACAGGATAACGATAGTCGGCTGCGTGAGGTTCCTTTTCCTTGTCGATCTTATTACAGAACATGATACCGGGCTTTTCCGTGTTCGTATCAGTCATACTGTCGAGAGGCTGAAAAAGCTTGCATTCACAACAGACAGCCTGCTGTTCGATAAATAAGCGGTCAGACGAGATCGTTTCTGTATGGTTTGGTGACGACGAGGATAAAAAGGTAGTTGACGATTCCGGACTTACAGGCGAAAACGGCTCGCTGAAAACTGTCCTCGCGTTCCTTATCTGTATGTTCAGACGCACAGACAGCCCATACAGCGACAAAAACGTGATACGGATAAGATTTGCTTAACACATAGTACTGCATTTGACCAAAAGAAAAAAGAAATCATGAGTGTTATGCTATAATTGTTACTGACATAGATCTGTATCTGCTGATGGGACATTCTCTGGGCGGAATGTACGCAACATATTGGGAGTGTAAATATCCCGATGAGATTGAGGCTGTTGTATACGTTGACGGTTCGATCTGCTTTGAGATCCCGGAGGAAGAACAAGCCGACGGAGGTATTGCGGCGGTTCTGATGCCCATAATAGAAAAGCTCGGATTTGCACCTTTAGTTGTAGGCAGCGAATATGCCCGCTTTATGGACAAGCAGCCGGAAAATCAGCGTGAGCAGATGATATATATGATGAGCAAAACCATGACGGTTTATGCAGCTGAATCCTGATCTGTCTCAGCAATCTGATCTTCAAAAATGCCCCTGAACGTTTTGTGACGCTCCGGGGCATAACTATTATATGAGAACCCGTTCGTATGAAGCAGCGGGTTCGATTTATCGGTCAAAGCACTTGTAAAATGATTTATAATATCTTGGTCTTTTCCTGCGATATGACAAAGGCAAATCTTGTGAGGGTCGCCGTGACCGCGAACGCCTTCGACGAAGAACGGAAGAAAGCAGCCGACGCGGGAATGAACGGTCATCTCGCAAAGCCGTATGACATCGCGGCAATGATGAAACTGCTGAAGCAGCTGACGGAATGAGAACGCAAAAAAGTCCGCCTGTATGGTGAATACTACACAGACGGGCTTTTGTTCGTTTTTTATTCAGTCATTTTCCTTAAAGCCTCTGCTTTGTCGGGCATATTGTTACGCTCATAGATCTCACAAATACGCTCTATATCGGCAGGAGCCAGTAAATCAACATGATCAGTCATTTCATCGCACATGGATAACGACTTCCGGTGATCTCCGAGCATTTCATGGCAGTAAGCTATCCAGCAATATGAATGAATAACAACAGTATTATTGGGACCGTATAATTTTAGTTTTACATCATAACATTTTTACCGAACCTTTTGGAATAAATTTCATAAATGCCGGATTCCATCATTAAAGGAAGGACAGGGATATGGACCTTTTCGGCAAATGCAAGATCCTCATCTGCGGCTCTGTTGAGCTTGGTTAGCAGACGAAAAGTTACGGGTATAACAAGCAGGTTCATGCGTCCCAGATCAAGCTCGCGTGTCTCTTCGGGAAGCCTGTCGGTCATGTCTTCGGTATAATAAATTGCGCAGTCCTGAGTTTTGAATATCTTCACAGACTTTTTCAAAGTATCTTTCCTTGTCGTCGGGATGACAGGTAAAGTATACTCTTGGTTTGTCTTTTGGGTCTGGATTGCCATTGGTGACGAATTTAAGACTTGTCATATTCATTTAGCTTTTTTTTCAGTTTATTCTATCTTGCCGCGACAGAACGGTGCATCAGTTATCGTTTCTTCTCGTCTGCCAGAAAGCCACCGCGGAAGCCGCAGCAACATTAAGCGAATCCACGCCGCGCGACATGGGTATCTTCACTGTATACCGGCAGGCGGCGACAGTTTCCGGTTTCAGACCGCAGTCCTCCGTACCGAAGAAAAGCGCGAGCCGCGGTTCCGCGCACAAGGACGGGTCGTCTACGCTGACCGGGTCTCCGTGCAGAGCCATAGCCGCGCAGGCAAATCCCATGGCTTCAAGGGTGCCGACGTATTCCGGCGAACGTCCCGGGATAACGCACCACGGGAGCTGAAACACCGCGCCCATGCTCACGCGGACAGTCCTGCGGAACAGAGGGTCGCTGCAATCGTCGGTCAGAAGCACCGCGTCAACTCCGAGCGCGGCGGCTGAGCGGAATATCGCGCCCACATTCGTCTGGTTCATTATGTTTTCAAGCACCGCGATACGCGCCGCCCCGCGCAGGACATCGCCAAGCGCAGGGAGCTCCTTTCTGCGCATAAGGCAAAGAAGGCCCTGCGTCAGACGGTAGCCTGTCAGCTTTTCGAGAACGGCTCTGTCCGCGGTGTATATCGGTATGTCTGCGGAATATTCCGCTATGTCGGCAGCCCGCCCGGTGATGCAGCCGCGCTCCGCAAGCACGGAAACAGGCTCGTACCCGGCGGCAAGCGCCGTGCGTATGACTTTAGGGCTTTCCGCGATAAAAACGCCCTGTCGCGTCAGAGCGTGTTCGTCAGTAGTCCTGAACGGGATAAGCTCAGGAGCGGAAAGGTCGGTGATCTCGATTATGCGCGGCATGGCTCAATCGAAAAGCGGGGTAGAGTAGTATCTCTCCGCGGTGTCCGGAAGTATCGTTACGACCGTTTTGCCCTCGCCGAGCTTCTCCGCGAGTTTTATTGCCGCCGCGACATTTGTGCCGCTGGAAATGCCGCACATGATGCCCTCGAGCGACGCGAGCTGTTTCGCGGTGTTTATCGCGTCCTCGTCGGTGACGATATGTATGTGGT
>CAMVBT010000180.1 GCA_947165805.1 uncultured Clostridia bacterium | reverse complement strand
GGCACTGTCTTTCAAAAAGCACAGAGTCACAGACGGTTTGACCGCGGGGGTACCCGAAAGATAACTCCCGAATTGAACGGAACTTACGGCTGCGAGGCACTGTCTTTCAAAAAGCACAGAGTCACAGACGGTTTGACCGCGGGGGTACCCCGCTTATTCAACGACCTGTGTCCAGCCGAACTCGTCCGGTATTCTGCCCCACTGGATTCCGGTAAGGGTATCGTAGAGCATCTGGGAGATCGGGCCGATCTTGCCGTCATTGATAGGCATTACGAGGTCGCCGTACTTGAGCTCACCGATAGGCGAGATAACGGCTGCCGTGCCTGTACCGAAGGCTTCTCTGAGCTCGCCCTTCTTGAACGACTCGACGATCTCGTCGATCGAGAGAAGTCTTTCGGAGACCTTGTAGCCCTTTGCCTTGAGGAGCTCAACGATAGACATTCTTGTGATACCGCCGAGGATAGAGCCGCGAAGCTCGGGGGTAACGACCTCGTCGCCGAGAACGAACATAACGTTCATCGAGCCGACTTCCTCAACATACTTTCTCTCAACGCCGTCCAGCCAGAGTGTCTGCTCATAGCCTTCCTTGGCAGCTTCTTCCTGACCCTTTAGGGAGATAGCGTAGTTTGCGCCTGCCTTTGTGAAGCCCGTGCCGCCTATTACCGCTCTTACATACTTCTGCTCAACGAAGATCTTTACAGGCTCCAGACCTCTCTCATAGTAAGCGCCTACGGGCGAGAGGATAACGGAGAAGATGAGGTGCTTTGCGGGGTGAACGCCTACATGGTGGTCAACGGCGAACACGAACGGACGGATATAGAGCGAGGTGTCCTTCTCTGTGGGGATCCAGTCCTGATCTATCTTTACGAGTTCCTTGATAGCCTTGATGACGAAATCGCCGTCAAAGGTGGGTATGCAAAGACGCTCGCAGGAGAGGTTCATTCTTGCCATGTTCTTTTCGGGGCGGAAGAGCTGAATCTTGCCGTCTGCCGTTTTGTATGCCTTCATGCCCTCGAAGCACTCCTGTGCGTAGTGGAGGACCATTGAGGACGGGTCGAGCTCGAAGGGGCCGTAGGGTACTATGCGCGCGTCGTGCCAGCCCTGACCCTCATCGTAGTTCATAACGAACATATGGTCGGTGTAGTAGTTTCCGAAGCCGAGCTTGGTCTGGTCGGGCTTCTGCTTGGGATTTGTGGTCTTTGTGATCTTGAGTTCCATGATATTTTGCCTTCCTTTGTATCAAGTTTGCCTTTGCGGCATTTATTCCTATATATTATAGCACTTTTTCTGCAATTTGTAAATAGCAAAACTGCATTTTTGGTCATAAATTAAGGGCGCCACCTCTGCCGGAGCAGAAGGGGCGCCTTTTTATGACCGTTTATTTATCACAGCACCGGCTCATTTCCCTCATTATGCACTTCCTTGGTGTGGAGAACGAAGATAGTCACGAAGTACAGCAATATCGAGATAACGAACGCCGTTCCCATGCTGACCGCGATATTGAGCGCGCTCAGGTCGCCGGAGGAGGTCGACGCCTCCATAGCCGACATCAGCACATTTTCCGATGTGCCGGAAGCCATGGCCGACGACAGCGTTATCGAGTACAGCGCGAAGGGGTTGAACCTGTCAACACGGAACATAGAGAGTATCGACGGCAGGAATGTCTGCATCGCGATGCACAGGATTATCGCGAGACCCGACCTGCCCGTGCTTATGCCTACGCACAGCTGCACCGCCGTGGAGAACGCGAGGAACATTGCGCAGCATACCGCCGATACGGTTATCCAGCCCCAGTCCAGCGGCCCCTCAAAGAAGATCAGCGCCGCGCATGAGCCCACATATACCGAGATCGTCGTCACGCAGAACACGAAGAGCGGATAGATCAGGAACTTCGGCAGCACATAATTCACGGGCGAAAGCCCCGCGCACTGCGGCATGATGACGGAGCGGAGCTTCTGCTCGCCGCCCGCGGCGCCCTTGAACACGAACAGGATCACGATAGCGCCCATGCTCGCCACATACTCGACGTTGTACATCGAGATATCCGAGGCGGAGAAGCTCGTGAACATATCTATCATCTGGGTGTATTCCTCGGAGGGCGACATATCGCGCATGACCTCCATCATATTCGCCATGACTCCGAACATCACGGGCGACATCAGCGCGAGACCCAGCGTCACGAGTATGACGGCGATCATTCTGCCGCCGCGGGTGAAGAACATTATTTCTTTTTTGAATCCGTTTATCATTGAGCTTCACCTACTTCCATGTGCTTCCGACTATGCTGAGGTAGACCTGCTCGAGAGTAGGTCTGGAGAGCTTCACGCCGGAGACCTTCGCCTTGTTCTCTGCGAGTATGCGCATAGCGTTCTGTATGCCGGCGGAAGCGTCGTCGGTATCGCATACCGCCGTCAGGGTCTTGTCGTAGAAATTTACCTTTTTGAACAGCCCGGACTCGTTGAGAGCTCCCACCGTCTGCATATCCGGCTCGGAGAACTGTATCTCGACGCTGTCGGTGCCGTAGCTCGAGAGTATATCCTCTATGCTGCCCTCAACGGCGAGTCTGCCGCCGGTGAGTATGCCCACGCGGTTCGCGACGCGCTCGACGTCGCTGAGGATATGTGTGCACAGCAGTATGGTCGTTCCGGCCTCGGACAGGGCGCTTATTATGTGCATTACCTCCGCTCTGCCCTCGGGGTCGAGAGCCGAGGTGGGCTCGTCGAGTATCAGCAGTTCGGGCTTGTTGAATATCGCCGCCGCTATGCCGAGGCGCTGGTTCATACCGCGGGAATAGCCCTTTATGCGGCGTTTCGCTCCCTCGGTCATGCCGGTCAGCGAGAGCACAGCGCTTATGCGGGCGTTCACGTCGCCCTCGAAGTGCGAGCAGTACGCGATATATCCCAGATACTCATACCCGTTCATATAGCCGTACAGCGACGGGGACTCCGGCAGATATCCTATTTTTATCTGCTCGTTCCCGTTCTCGCCGAGGATCAGCTCACCCTCGTCCTTCGGGATAACGTTGCAGACTATATTCATCGTCGTGGTCTTTCCGCAGCCGTTCTTGCCGAGAAATCCGTAGATATCGCCCTTGTTTATCTTCATATCGAGGCCGTCAAGTACCTTGAAGTCCTTGTAGCTTTTCTTAAGACCTCTTATTTCAAGCAATTCGCTTACCCCCTCTTTATAATGCAAAATGCAGAATGCAGAATGCAGAATTATTTAGTCCGCGGCTTCCTGCCGGTAAGGAACTCCACCGAGCGTTCCACCGAAGTGCGGACGTGCTCCATTTCCGGCTTGTGCAGGCTGCCGGCGTTGCGGTAGTCGAAGCTGTTGCAGAAGTCGTTCACGTCGGAATTGAGCTGCTTCACATATTCCTCGACCAGCTTGTCGAGATCCTTGCGGAAATTGGCGAGATCCGCCTTCTGGAGCTTTTCCTCCGCCTTCGCGCCGAGCAGGTTGTAGTGCGGCACGCAGATGAATTCCTGCGCGTTGAACAGGTTCCTGAACCTGCCGTCTTTGACGTACATCGTGAACACGGTCTCGAGCATATGGTCGATGCCCCAGTTCACCTTGCCGCAGACGAAGCAGGAGCACTCTATCTCCGCCGACTTCTTCGACTTGGCGTTCTTTGAGAAGAAAATGCTCTTTTTCTCGAAAATATTGTGTCTCGCGTTCTCGAGGTAGCTGTTGAGCATGAGACCGAGTGACAAACGGTTGTTCTGCTGGAGCAGCATCTCGAAATGCGTGAGGCAGAAGCCCTGTTCGTTGGTCTCCATGCGGACATCGGGCTCCATCATGGCGGCGCCCATTATGTACTCGCAGATATGCTGCTCGACCGTATCTCTCATGCGGCAGATCGGGCAGCCCTCCTTGGGCTCGAACACCTCATGTACGGGGATAGTCAGAATACTTTCTCTCATATTATTTCCTTTTTCTGTTGTTTCCGATATTTAAAGGCTCCAGTCTATCGGCGCTATACCGCGGCTCTCTAAAAACGCGTTGCACTTCGAGAACGGCTTTGAGCCGAAAAATCCGTAGCTCGCCGAAAGCGGGCTCGGGTGCGCGGAGGTGATGATATAATGCTGTTTGTTCGTGATGAGCGGTATCTTCGCTTTTGCCTTGCCGCCCCAGAGAATGAACACCAGCGGCTCTTTCCGCTCGTTGAGCAGCGATATCACGCGGTCGGTGAATATCTCCCAGCCCATGCCCTTGTGGCTGTCGGCCTGCCCGCGGCGCACGGTCAGCGACGCGTTGAGCAGCAGTACGCCCTGCTTCGCCCACTTCGTCAGGTCGCCCGTCCGCGGTATCGGAACACCGAGGTCGGAGTTCAGTTCCTTATAGATGTTTTCAAGTGAAGGAGGTTTCGGAATACCCTTTTTTACCGAAAAAGAAAGACCGTGAGCCTGGCCCGGTTCATGATAAGGGTCCTGCCCCAGTATGACAACCTTGACTTCGGAAAGCGGAGTCAGATTGAATGCTCTGAGAACATCATCTTTGGGAGGATATACAGTCTGAGTCTGATACTCTTTTACGATGAAAGAATAGAGTTTCTTATAATATTCCTTGCCGAATTCGGCCGACATAAAAGGCAGCCAGTCATTATCAATTACGGACATATCAGAGTCTTACGCTCACAGAGCGTTCCTTTAAATATTCTTTTACTTCCCTGATGGTAAGTTCCTTGTAATGGAAAAGAGATGCAGCAAGCACTGCGGATGCTCCGACTTCGATCGCATCATAAAAATCCTTGCAGCTTCCCGCACCGCCGGATGCGATAACGGGAATATTTACACTTGAGGCGATCGCTTTGGTCAGTTCAAGATCGTAACCCGCCTTGGTTCCGTCGGTATCCATCGATGTAAGAAGAATTTCACCTGCGCCGAGCTTTTCGGCTTGTATAGCCCATTCAACGGCATCCATGTTCATATCGACTCTGCCGCCGTTTTTATATACGGTCCAGCCTTCGGCACCTTCGCGTTTTTTGGCATCCATAGCGACAACAACGCACTGGGAACCGAACTTCATTGCGGCATCCGAGATAAGTGTCGGATTCATAAGTGCCGCGGAATTAACCGCGATCTTATCGGCGCCTTCTCTTAATATAGCCTTGAAATCATCGGTAGTTCTTATACCACCGCCTACGGTGAAAGGAATGAAAAGAGTCGCAGCGACATCCCTGACCCATGAAAGCTGGGTGTCACGTGAATCGGCTGAAGCGGTGATATCAAGAAACACAACCTCGTCCGCACCCTGGGCATCATATGCCGCAGCAGTTTCGGCAGGATCGCCGGCATCCTTGAGATTTAAGAATTTTATTCCCTTTACAACTCTCCCATCCTTAACATCCAGACAGGGAATAATACGTTTTGTGAGCATCAAAGTTCTCCTGCGATCTTCAAGAAATTGGTAAGGACTTTAAGTCCCGCATCCGAACTCTTTTCCGGATGGAACTGCGTGGCGAAAAC
>CAMVBT010000179.1 GCA_947165805.1 uncultured Clostridia bacterium | reverse complement strand
GGATAGTTTTCCGCCTTTTCCGCAAGTCCGACACGTTTTAGAAGCTCCATGGCTTCTTTGCGTGCCTGTTCCTTCGGTACTTTAAGCAGGTTCACCGGCGCGGACATGACATTCTCAACGATATTCAGATTTGCGAAAAGATTGAAGGACTGGAAAACCATTCCCATTTTGCGACGAACGAGCGATATATTGCATTTCGGGTCGGTTATCACCTCGCCGTCTATGGATACTGTTCCCGATGTGGGCTCCTCAAGCTGGTTGAGGCAGCGCAGCAGCGTGGATTTGCCCGTTCCGGACGGACCTATCACAGAGATGACATCACCCTTGTTTATCTCTGCGCAGACGTCTTTAAGCGGAGTTACATTCGGGTATTCTTTTCTTAAATGCTCAATCTTTATCATGCTCATTTTGATGTACCTCTTTTCCTGCTTCTCTTGTCAACGGCTTTCAGAACCAATTTCAGCATCAACGATATTATCCAAGCAAGCACGAAGTAGATTATCGCCGTTGCTATCAGCGGGAAGAACGCTTCATAGGTGCGGCTCCGGATAATGTCGCTCATTTTCGTGAGGTCCTGAATTGCGATGTAGCCGACTATCGAGGTGCTTTTCAGCAGCGAGACTATCTCGCCCCTATATACCGGCAGGAACCTTACAGCCGCCTGAGGGAATATGAACTTGAAAAATGACTGATTTTCGGTATATCCGAGAGCCAGCGCCGCTTCACGCTGACCGACGTCAATGCCCTCGATACCGGAGCGCATTATCTCGGACGCGTACGCGCCGAAGTTCAACGTAAAGCCGATGACTGCGACCCACACCGCTTCAAACCCGGATTTGCCGAGTACCACATAGTAGAGTATCATCAGCAGTACGACTATCGGAGTCCCCTGCAGGAGCTTCACATAGACATTGCTGATGCCGTTCGCAAGCCTGCTGCCAGTGCGGCGGAACATACACACAAGGAATGCCAGCACCGAGCCGAAAATTGCGGACATCACGGTTATCAGGCAGGTGGTGCCGATGCCCTCAGCAATGAGCTCCCAACGGTTTTCGCGGATAAAGTTCTTCTCGAAGCTGAGCGCGATGCTGTCAAAAAACCCCGGTATATTTTCCGCTCCCGTATTTTCGGCAGCAGCCGCGCTCGCGCTTTTATAAATGTCGGACTTTCTTACCGCGAGAGAGATACCGCCGTAATAGATCGGATCGGAAAAACGCACGCTTTCTTCTCTTTCCGGAGTCACTGTCACATTGTTTGCGCCCACATCGTATATACCCGACGCAATGCCCGCAAGACCGGAGCTTATGTTTGCCTGTTCATATTTGCAGTCATAGCCGTATTTCCGACAGAACATCGTCATAAGCTCGACCGCGTATCCTTTAAGCTCACCGTCCACTATCATAGCAGTAGGCACGTTCAGCGGATTGACGAAGACATTCAGAGTTCCGTTTTCACCCGTGATACCGGAACGATCTATCATTGCTGCCGCCGCATCGCCGTCATACCATTTTTTACGCAGGCTTTCCATTGTTCCGTCGGCTTCCAGCTCTGCTATCATCTCATTGAACTGCTTCTGAAGAAGCTCCGCCTTCTCGCCGTTCTTCTGGAAACAGAAGCTGTATTTATCCTCTTTAAGTATTTCGGGGAGATAGCTGAGTTCCGAATGATCTATTGCTGCCGCCCGCAGGAGGGGTTCATCTTCTATGAAGCAGTCGATCTTATTCATTGCCAGTGCCATAATAAGATCGCTGAATGAATCAAAGTAAAAATATTCGCTGTCCGGCAGAAATTCGAATGTAGGCTGCTCGAAGCTCGAACCGGTCAGTATGCCGACTCTTTTGCCTACATAATCCTTGTACGACAAAGCCGGTGTGCCGGCGTTCTCCGTTCTTACCGCAAGGCAGATATCCGCGGAGTAGAACGGGTCGGAGAAGTCTGCTGCTTCTGCCCTTTCAGGTGTCTTCGATAATGGCGCGGCAAGCATATTATATTTTCCGGAGGCAAGTCCCGCAAGCAAACCGTTGACATCGGTATCCTCGAATTTCGGTTCATAACCGTATTTTCTCGCGAACCGATACATAAGGTCGGTAGTCATTCCCGAAAGCTCCCCGCTGACGAACATCGTGAACGGCGGAGCTCCGGAGTATGTGCCGACTGTTATGATACCGTTCTCACCTGTGATGCCGGAACGGTCGATGGTCTGAAGGCTCGCGTCCCCGCCGAACCATATATCCTGCATCTCCGCGAGAGTACCGTCCGATGTCATTTCCGAAAGCATCTCATTGAACTGCTTAAGAAGCGTCTGTGACTTTGCTTCCGTTTTGCTGTACATAAAATAGTAGCTGTCAACCGCAAGAGGCTCGGAAAGATACGAGATATCACTGTTCTCCTTGTGTGTTACCCTCGCTGTCGGTCCGTCCGCCACATATCCGTCTATGCGTTTTTCGAGCAGTGCTATATTCAGATCGGAATATGTATTGAAGTACAGATATTCGCTGTCCGGGAACTTCTCAAAGGTAGTCGGCTCGAAAGCACTTCCGGACAGTATTCCGAGTGTTTTTCCGTTGAAGTCCTTATATGTGCTGCCTCCGCCGTTCACACCGGCCGCGGCGGTCTCACCCTGTACGGCGATATCAGAAGCCCTTACCGCAAGCATTACTCCGCCCTTATACACAGTATCGGAGAAGTTTGCGCTTTCCTTCCGCTCCTCGGTAACGGAAATACTGCCGATACCTATATCATACAGTCCGGAGGTAACGCCTGCGACCACCGCCGCAAGGTTTGGCTGCTCAAATTTTACACTGTAACCGTATTTCTGCCCGAATATCGTTATAAGCTCCACGGCAAAACCGGTATATTCATTGTTCAGATAATAAGAGAACGGAACATTGTCCGGCCAGCCCGCGGCGACTATTTCACCGTTCTCACCCGATGAAGGCGTTCTGTCAAAGGTCTTGACAGAATCATCGTTGGAAAACCATTTTCCCGTCATTTCGGAAAGCTTGCCGCTTTCGTTAAGCTCCGACACCATTTCATTGAACTGTTGACGAAGCTTATCGGCTCTTTCATTTCCTTTCTGGAACATAAACGAATAATCATCGTCCACGATCGGCTGTTTTATGTGATCCAGATTGCTGTTTTCGGCATTCAGCATACGCATGACAGGTTCATCTTCCATGAACGCGTCTATCTTATTCTGCTCCAGAGCGACAGCCAGATCGCTTGTGCTTTCCATATACACATATTCGCTGTCAGGAAAATACTCAAAGGTTATCGCCTCAAAGCTCGAACCTGTCTTTATGCCGATCCTCTTTCCTATATAGTCCTTATAGGTGACAGTTCCGTCGCCGTCCGTGTCGGCGGGAGCGCGGCTGTCCGAACCCGCATTATCCGAAGTCCTTACCGCGAACGCTATGCCTCCATTATAGATAGGCTCGGAGAAATTGATGGATTCTTTGCGTTCTTCCGTCACGGTAAGCGAGGAAGCGCACATATCGTATTTCCCCGAAACAAGACCGGGGATCCTTGCGGAAAAATCGGTATCTTCAATATTAGGCGTATAACCGTACTTCCGGCAGAACCTTTCGACAAGTTCTATCGAAAAACCCACGGTCTGATTGTCCTTGATATATGAGAAAGGCACGTCCGTGGAGGTGGTCACGACATTCAGGATCCCGTTCTCGCCCGTAAATCCGGTAAGATCCACGACCTTTCGACTCTCGTCATTGCCGAACCACTTTGCCTTCATATCATCAAGTGTTCCGTCAGATGACAGTTCAGCGATCATCCGATTAAATTTCTCTCTGATGTCATCGGCTCCGGCATTGTTCTTCTGAAATCCGAAGGCGTAGTTATCGTGCGTTATCAGTTCGTTCAGATAACCGATCTGCGGCTGCTCGGTATGTATCATCCTGAGTGCCGGTTCATCGCCGAGAAAGCCGTCTATTTTGTTTTGGGTGAGGGCAGCGCCTATATCGGAATAGCTGTTGAAATAAAGGTACTCGCTGTTTGGAAAGTATTCCAGCGTCGGAGTTTCAAAATTAGTACCCGTTATTATCCCGATTCTCTTGCCTATGTAGTCCTTATAGGTGACAGTCCCATCGCCGTCTGTGTCGGCGGCGACCGTCGTGTTTCCGGTCTGCTGGTGCTGATTCTTCTGCGGCAGCACTGCCAGCACTATCCCGCCTATTATCATCAGCAGTATGACCGCTATTATGATAATATCAACTTTCTTTGCCTTTTTTCGCATATTGTTCCTCCTTCGCTGAGAAAAATATATTCCTCTCCGAAATTTACTGTTTCACCTATTATTATACTATATTATAGTTTGATTTGCAATAGAAAACGCAAAAATTATGAATATTATTTACTCAACCTTCCCACACCAAATTCAATCGTCAAACCGCTTGAATAAAGCAGTTCATCAAATAAAACGCAAAGACGCTTCTCAGGGATCCCGCAAACGGGAAGCCCATGAATAAAAGGTTTTCTGCCAAGTGGAAAAGTTGAGTATATTATATATTGTCTGTTTTTGTATTCATAGCAGTATGCTGAGTTATGGCTTATATAAGTTCCCTCCCGCATACGCCTTTACATTCTCCAGCGTAAGTTTTTTGATATCGACAGCGACTCATTCTGCGCTACCATACCGAGCAGGGTCAGGTTCGGTAGTTGGAGTGAAAGATGATAGATTATTATGTGCTCTTCGAATGCCGTTACTTCATTTTGAGGTCAAATAATTTAATTCCTTCTCCGCCAGCTTGGCAAAGAATCTTGCGGCAGGCAGCAATGCCGCGGGGTTGGCAGTAAACAACGGATGATGATTGTCGTACCCGCCGCCCGTTCCGATACGGAACAGAGCTCCGGGGGCGAGCTTTAAATATCTGCTGAAATCCTCGGCGATCATTGTGGGCGGATTTTCCTCGACTTTTAATCCCACTTCTCCGGCTATTGCCTTAGCAGTTTCGCATACCCCTGCATTGTTGAACAAAACATCGGGACCATTCTCATATTCAAATGTCGCCGTACAGCCGTAAGCCTTTGCGGTATTCACGGCAAGCTGTTCCAGACTCTGACGAATATCGCCGCGGACAGTCTCCTTCATAGCACGGACAGTACCCTCGATCAAGGCGGTCTCGGGTATCACATTCCATGTGTTTCCCGACTGTACTCTTGTGATCGAAACCACAGCCCGGTCAAACGGATCGAGCCGACGGCTGACTATGGTCTGAAAAGCGGAAATGACGGCACCCAATGCGGGTATCGGGTCAATACCCATGTCGGGGTCGGCTGCATGACAACCTTTTCCCGTAATGCGTACAGAAAAACGGTCGGCAGACGCCATAACAGGGCCCTGCCGTATGCCGATCGTACCCGCGGGGAACCACGGATAGGTGTGCCCCGCAAGAAATAACCGTACATCGTTCAGCAGACCCGTATTTATCATTATATTCGCGCCTTTGTCTGTCTCCTCTGCGGGCTG
>CAMVBT010000178.1 GCA_947165805.1 uncultured Clostridia bacterium | reverse complement strand
TGATTAATATAATTCAAAGGAAGCGAAACTGATGACAAAGCTTGGTTTTATAGGTGCGGGCAATATGGGTTCCGCTATTATGAAAGGCATTGCCGCCGGTTCTCTTGAAGCGGAAGTTTACGCTTACGACACGAACGCGGAAAAGCTGGCCGCTGTTCCCGCAAAGCCCTGTTCGAGCGCTTCCGAGCTCGTTTCGCTTTGCAAATATGTACTGCTCGCTGTAAAACCGCAGGTGTTGGGCTCCGTTCTTGACGAGATAAAGGGCGCGGTAACCGCTGAAACGGTGTTCATATCTATCTGCGCGGGCATTTCCGAGCAGTTCATAAGGACTCATACATTACCGGACGCAAAGGTCGTTCTGGTAATGCCGAACACTCCCATGATGCTCGGAATGGGCGCAAGCGCGATGTCAACCGACTCCCGCACCTCCGATGAAGAGTTCGCGTTCGCGAAGTCCGTTATCGAAAGCTGCGGCATCGCCGAAGTCATACCGATTGACAAAATGAAGGAGATAATCGCTGTGAACGGCAGTTCTCCGGCATTTATTTACCTTTTCGCCAAGGGCTTTATCGACTACGCGGCGGCAAACGGCATAGACGCCGGCGCAGCGCTCCGTCTGTTCGCGGCGACGCTCAAGGGCTCGGCGGAGATGCTGACGAGCTCGGGAATGACCGTTGACGAGCTTATCAAGCAGGTGTCCTCTCCCGGCGGCACCACAATTGCCGGTCTCGAGAAACTGTATGACGGCAGACTTACCGATGACGTGAACGCGGCTTGTGCAGCCTGCACAAGGCGTGCTTATGAGTTATCCCAATAAAAACGACGAGTGATTTATTCACTCGTTTTTTTATAGTTCGGACAGAACAGACGTAGTTTGTTGTGCAAAATGACGAAATAATGATAAAAAAAGATAAAGTGTTGAAAAATCCTTTTAAATATTGTATAATAAAATGATGGCAATCAATAAACTAATGCGGATTGGAGTACATTATGAAGCTATTACTGAAAAACGGTCATGTAGTCAGCAGCTTTAACAAGCTTGAGGGAGACTTCGATGTTCTTATCGAGGACAACGTAATAACGCAGGTCGCCGCCGGTATCGACTGTGAAGCCAATCAGGTCATCGACTGCACTGGACTTGCGGTAATTCCCGGAATATGCGATATGCACGTTCATTTCCGTGATCCCGGTCAGACGCACAAGGAGGACATAATCACAGGCTGCGAGGCTGCCGCCGCCGGCGGAGTCACTGCTGTCGCCTGTATGCCCAACACCGACCCCGTGGCGGACGATCCGGAAGTAATAAAATATATACTTGACAAGGCAAAGGATGCCAAGGTAAAGGTCTATCCCGTAGGCGCTATTACAAAGGGTCTCAAGGGCGAGGAGCTCTGCGATTTCAAGGCTCTGAAAGCTGCGGGCTGCGTTGCCGTGTCCGATGACGGTAAGCCCGTGACCAACGCTCACACAATGGGCCGCGCCATGATAGACGCGCATTACGCGGGGCTGAAAGTCATTTCTCACTGCGAGGACCCGGATATAGTCAAGGGCGGTATCATTAATGCCGGCGTTGTCTCCGTTGAGCTCGGAGTCAGAGGAATGAGCAGAACGAGCGAGAACATCATGACAGCCCGTGAGATACAGCTTGCCAATGACCTTGAAGTGCCGATACACATAGCTCATGTTTCGACCAAGGAAGTCGTGGATCTCCTGCGCTTCGCGACAAGACGCGGTGTAATGGTGACCAGCGAGACAGCTCCCCATTACTTCACGCTCACAGAGGACAGGCTCCTTACCCGTGACGCGGATTACAGAATGAACCCGCCGCTGCGCACCGAGGAGGATATGAAGGCTATCTCCGCCGCGGTATGCGACGGCACTATCGACTGCATAGTCACCGATCACGCGCCCCACACTGCCGAGGAAAAGGCTGATTTCTACAAGGCTCCCAACGGCGTTGTAGGACTTGAGACCTCGCTTGCGGCGACTCTTACAAAGTTCTACCATACCAAGCAGATCAAGCTGATGCAGATAGTCCGCATGATGTGCGAAAATCCGAGACTTATACTCGGTCTTGAGGGCGGTCTCATAAAGAACGGCGCGGTGGCTGATATCGCGGTCGTAGACCTGAACAAGGAATGGCTCGTCGAGCCCGAGAAGCTCCACTCGAAGTCAAAGAATACCTGCTTCAAGGGTATGATGTTCAAGGGCAAGGTAAAATACACGATCGTGAACGGCAAGGTAGTTTACGAGGATAAGAACTGATACAGACGGAGGGAAACGAAATGTCACTTGACAGACTTATGGAGGCTATCGCGGCAAAGCAGAACCCGACTGTTGCGGGACTTGACCCGAAGCTTGAATATGTACCGGATTTTATCAAGGTCAAGGCTTTTGAAAAGCACGGCGAGACCTTAAAGGGAGCCGCAAAGGCAATACTCGAATACAATAAAGGCCTGATAGACGCGCTCTGCGGCATCGTTCCCGCGGTCAAACCGCAGGCGGCTTACTATGAAATGTACGGATATCAGGGTATGAAGACGCTTTATAAGACGCAGGAATATGCCCGCTCAAAGGGAATGTTTGTTATCACCGATGGAAAGCGCAACGACATAGGCTCCACAATGGAGGCTTATGCGGCGGCTCATCTCGGCAGGGTGAAGGTCGGGAGCGAAGAATTTGAACCGTTCCTCGGAGACGCTCTCACCGTGAACGGCTATCTCGGCTCCGACGGTATAAAGCCGCTCACAGAGATATGCAAGACCTACGACAAGGGCATATTCGTGCTTGCAAAGACTTCCAACCCGTCGTCCGGCGAGCTTCAGGACAGGAAGATAAACGGGGTTCCGGTATATGAGCAGATGGCGAAGATGTGCACGATATGGGGCAAGGAGCTCCCCGGTAAATACGGCTACTGCGGAGTCGGCATAGTTGCCGGAGCCACGTATCCCGAGCAGATAGCGGAGCTTCGCAGGAAGTTCCCGAAGCTGTTCTTCCTTATCCCGGGCTACGGCGCGCAGGGAGCTTCGGCGGAGGATATCTCGGCGGCGTTCGACAAGAACGGTCTCGGCGGCATAGTTAACAGCTCGCGTGGCATCATGTGCGCGTATAAGAAGGAAGGCTGCGACGAGACGGACTACGCCGGCGCGGCATACAGAGAAGCGATAAGAATGAGAAATGAGATAATGGGCTTCATAGGCGAGATAAAGCTCCCGAAGCCGCGTGCTCCGAGAAAGAAAGCCGAATAATGTTTGAAGTAAAAACGCAGAACACCTTTGAAGAATACAAAACGTATATAAGGTCTGCTCTCGCGGCGCATCGTTCGACCAAAACGGCTGCGTTCAGAATAAGGCGTGTTATAATGATCACAATCACGGAAGCGGCATGTATCGGTTATATCGGTCTGATGATATGGTTATATAATGAGACCGGACTGACAATTGCGATGATAATGGCGGTAATAGTGATCTGTTTTGAAATATACGGCGCCTACAGGATCATCAATTGGGCTAAAATGTTCAGGACTCCGAAAGATGAAAAATTCTTTCGTAAGTTGTGGGAAAATTCGGTAAATACACACGGCGAAGAATACACGCTAACTTTTGACAATGAAGGCTTTTCGGCCATTTCGCCAAAGTTTTCGGCAGAAATAAAATATGATCTTGTGAACAAACTGATAGAAACTCAGACACATTTTTACATAATGTCCGGCGTTGATCATCAAGGCTTTATTGTCTGCAAAGAAAATATAACAAAAGAGCAGTGTTTGTTCATACGAACACATTGCAGCTCCGAGGAAAAGCCGCAGATAATACTTTGAAAAACCGATGTGAAGAACAAAAAAACAGGAGGTCAGAGCAGTGCTTACCGGTTATAAAAAAGCATACCTCATTCTCGCGGACGGAACTGTCTTTGAGGGCAGGTCATTCGGCGCGGAGGGTACGGTAACAGGCGAGATAGTATTCACCACAGCAATGGTCGGCTATCAGGAAACACTTACCGACCCGAGCTACTGCGGACAGATCGTTACGCAGACATTCCCGCTGATAGGGAACTATGGCACGAACGACGAGGACTATGAGTCCCGCGGCAGCGTGGTCAGCGGATACATAGTCCGTGAATACTGTGAAGAGCCGTCCAATTTCAGATGTGAGCATACGATAGAAGAGTTTCTGAAAAAGTACGGTATAATCGGTCTGTATGACATAGATACCCGCCGCCTTACCCGCAAGATACGCGAAAGCGGCGTAATGAACGGAATGATAACCAACGAGCCCGGCTTCGACAAGGAAAAGGCTCTCGAGACTGTCCGCGCGTATAATGTGGGCAGCGTCGTTCCGAAAGTGAGCGTAAAGGCTCCGGAGGACTACAAGGCGGAAAACGCAAAGTACAGAATAGCGCTGATTGATTCCGGCTATAAGCATAATATACGGCGCGAGCTGCTGAAACGCGGCTGCGATGTGACCGTATTTCCGTATGATGTGAGCCCCGAGGAGATAAAGAAATTCGCGCCGGACGGTATAATGCTCTCGAACGGCCCTGGAGATCCCGCGGAGAATAAGACCTCCATAGCTACGCTGAAAGCCCTTATCCCCGAGCGGATACCGACCTTCGGGATATGTCTCGGACATCAGCTCCTCGCTCTCGCGAACGGAGCCTCGACTGTAAAGATGAAGTACGGTCACCGCGGAGGCAATCAGCCCGTGACCGATCTTGAACTCGGCAGGACATTCATAACCTCGCAGAACCACGGCTACGCTGTAGTCGCGGACAGCATACCGGAAAGCGCTGGCAGACTGTCTCACATAAACGCCAACGACAAGACCTGCGAGGGAGTAAGATACACCAACGCGCCCGCGTTCACGGTGCAGTTCCACCCCGAAGCGTGCGGAGGCCCGCACGATACAGCGTATCTTTTCGATGAATTCATTGAACTGATCGGAAAGGAAAGGGGTGACAGGTAATGCCGCTGAGAAGTGATATAAAGAAAGTCCTTGTTATTGGTTCGGGACCCATAGTTATCGGACAGGCTGCCGAGTTCGACTATGCGGGAGCCCAGGCTTGCCGCGCCCTGAAACAGGAGGGGCTTGAGGTAGTCCTGATAAACTCTAACCCCGCGACGATCATGACGGACAAGCACATGGCGGATCACATCTATATCGAGCCGCTGACTCTTGAATGTGTTAAGCGTATTATAAAGATAGAAAAGCCCGACAGCGTTCTGTCAACGCTGGGAGGGCAGACCGGACTTACTCTGTCGATGCAGCTCGCGGAGGAAGGATTTCTTGAAGAGAACGGCGTAAAGCTGCTCGGCGCGGTGCCGGAAACGATCCACAAGGCAGAGGACAGACAGGCCTTCAAGGACACCATGGAAGCCATAGGCGAGCCCGTTATTCCCTCAAAGGTAGTGGAAACGCTCGAAGACGCGCTTGATTTCGCGGATAATGAGATCGGATATCCCGTGATAGTGCGCCCGGCGTTTAC
>CAMVBT010000177.1 GCA_947165805.1 uncultured Clostridia bacterium | reverse complement strand
GCTGAAAAGTAACAGACGGATTGACCGCGCGGGTACCGCGCCTGCGAGGCAGAGACTTTAAGGAGCAGAATGTAACAGACGGATTGACCGCGCGGGTACCGCGCTTGCGAGGAAGAGACTATAATTTATATACTTTCATTCAATTAAGGAGAGCATTTTTGAAGAAAAAAACAACAGCGGACGAAAACGCGGAAACAAAGCGCAAAGTCCGCCGCGTGCTCCTCGGAGCGCGCCTTAACGATACAGCACTGTATCTCTCGGATTTCGGCAGATACATCATATTAATGATAGTGGGTCTCGCCAAAAGCATCGGCAGAGGCATCGCGAAGCTCGCCCGTTTTGCGTACAGCCGCTCGGGAAAACTGACCTCAGCCCTGATGAAGAAGATAGGCTATTTTCTTGTGCTGCTGGTGTCCCCTGTCGTCGGAGTCGTCCACTCGTTCAAGCGCGCGCACAAGGATATCAGCTCCAGCATGAAGAAGAAGGGCTTCGGAGCCGCGGCAAAGAGCACCCTCTCCCACCTGTGGAACTTCCTGTTCGGCAGCAACGGCATCGCGGTAACGGTGTTCAACATCGCCGCGCCGATAATCTGCGTGGTGTTCCTGTTCAACATAGTCTCCTACGCCTCGAACCTCAATTACTGCGTAAGGCTCACGGTCAACGGCAAGACCCTCGGCTACATCGAGAACGAGCAGGTCTACTATGACGCGGACGAGATACTCAAAGAGCGTATCAACTACCTCGGCAGCGACGAGAACATAAGCCTTGAACCGACATTCGCGATAGAGCTTTCCGACGGCAGCGAGCCGCTCACAAAATATCAGGTCGCAGACCTTATCCTCGAATACTCGGGAGTCAGCGTCGAGTACGCCTACGGCTTCTTCCTCAACGGAGTGTTCCAGGGAGCCGTACCGGACAACCAGCCCATAAAGGACGCTCTGCAGAGCCTTATGGACAAGTATCAGGCGGCTCACCCCGACGCGCAGATAACCTTCCGCGACACGCTCGAATACGAGACCGCGGGTCTTTACCTCTCGGGAAGTATCATCGACACGAACTGGCTCGTTTCCCAGCTCACGAGCATCAAGGCCAACGCGGGCTACTACATCGTGGACGCTGAGGACACCGTTGAGACGATCATCGAAAAGACGGGACTCTCGAAGAACCAGCTCGACCTGCTGAACACGGGCTTCTCGGAGTCCGAACCTCACGAGGGCCAGCGTATCAAGATAAGGGACGAGATACCGTTCCTGTCCGTGAACATCTCTGTCGTTGAGGAATACGATGTCGAGGTCGCTTACAACACCGAATACTACAACGACGACACTCTGTATTCGGGCGTAACGAGAGTTACTACCGAGGGCTCGAAGGGTATCAATCACCTGACGGCTTATGTGACATACGTCAACAATATTGAGGTCTCCCGCCGCATCACAAGCGCGAAGGTCATCTCCGCTCCCGTGACCGAGCGCATAGCAACGGGCATAAAGACTCCGCCCGAGCAGTATTCGTCCTCCGAGGCGGGCTACGGTAAGTTTATATGGCCTATGGAGGTCGGAAAGAGCAAGATAAGCGAGTGGACGGTCTGGGACGGCGGCTACGCGGGTCACTACGGCATAGACATCACCGCCTACTACGGAGCTCCGATCTACGCCGGAGCGAGCGGCACCGTTATCCACGCCGGAAACAACTACGGCTACGGACTCTGCGTCATCATCGACCACGGAAACGGCTTCCAGACGCTCTACGGACATTGCAGCACCCTTGCGGTCAAGGTCGGCGAGGAGGTCATCCAGGGTCAGCTCATCGCCTACGAGGGCAGTACGGGCATCGTAACGGGTCCTCACATGCACTTCGAGGTGCGCTCGGGCAATCTGAAGCTCAATCCCGTGGATTATCTTGAACATATTTATTATTAACGGTTACTTCCCCGCTTTCGGAAACGAAGGCGGGGAAATTATTTGAAAAGCGGCATAATTTTGAAAAAACTCTTGACTTTTTGACTTTCGAGTGATAAACTATAAATGCAGTAATATAATCAACTGCAAAAGTATGAACTGAAAGGATAATGAAAGGAAAACAGTCATGAAAAAACGTCAGATCAATTACGAAAACCGTGAATTTCTTTATAAAGCGATACTCCAGCTCAAAACAATGGAGGAGTGCGAGGCGTTCTTCGAGGACCTCTGCACGGTGCAGGAGCTCGCTTCCATATCCCAGCGCCTTGTAGTCGCGAAGTACCTCACCGAGGACAAGGTCTACGCCGATATCGTTGAGATAACGAGCGCGAGCACAGCTACGATAAGCCGCGTCAACAGAACTCTCCAGACCGGCAACGACGGCTATACCAAGGTGTTCGAGCGTCTCAAGGAACAGGGCGAAATGTGATGAGCTACGACGCCTTCGCGAAATACTACGACGTACTTACACAGAATATCGACTATGATGAGCTTGCCGCGTATTACGACAAGCTCAATCTGCGGTACGGAGGAAAACGCGGCATACTGCTCGACCTCGCGTGCGGCACAGGCAGTATGTCGGTGCGCTTTGCGGAAAAGGGCTATGACGTGATAGGCACGGACGCTTCGCCGGAGATGCTTGACGCGGCGCTGTCTAAGGAGCATGAGGGCATACAGTATCTCTGTCAGGATATGACGGAGCTCGATATGTTCGGGACGGTCGATGCCGTGGTATGCGCTCTCGACAGCCTGAACCACCTCGCGGACGCGGAGGAGCTCGCAGCGGTGTTCGGGCGCGTATCGCTGTTCTGTGACAAGGACGCGGTATTCATGTTCGACGTGAACACGCCCTACAAGCACGAGCATATACTCGGCGACAGCACTTTCGTGTACGAGACCGACGACGTTTACTGCGTATGGGAGAACGAATACCTCGGGGACGGCGTGACCGATATAACGCTGGACTTCTTTGAGCGTGACGGCGATGTGTACAGGCGCAGCTCCGACGGCTTCAGCGAGACGGCGTTCCCGCGGGAGCTCATAGAAAGGCTTCTTGCGCAGGCGGGGTTCGAGCTGTGCGCGGTACTGGAATACCCGACGGAGAACGAGCCCTCGGAAACGAGCGAAAAGCTGACGTTCGTAGCAAAAATGACAGAACCGAAGAACAAGGTATATAAAGGAGAAAACTGATTGGGAAAGATAGTACGCGCGCTGTCCGCGGACGGGAGCGTTCTCTGCTCCGCAATAGATTCCACGGATATCGCGAATGAGATATTCAGACTGCACAACACAGCGCCCGTTGCGACCGCAGCTCTCGGAAGGCTCGCTTCGGCGGGCTCGATAATGGGCGCGATGCTCAAATCCGAGGACGACCGCCTGACCCTGCGCATGAACGGTAACGGTCCCGCCGGGAACATCATCGTGACGGCGGACTATATGGGTAACGTCAAGTGCTACGCGGATAACGTGAACGTCGATCTGCCGCTGAAACCGAACGGCAAGCTCGATGTGTCGGGCTACGTCGGGACGGACGGATTTCTCGGCGTAATAAAGGACCTCGGGCTGAAAGAGCCCTACGCGACGCAGGTGCCGATAGTCTCCGGCGAGATAGCCGAGGACATAACGAGCTACTATGCCATAAGCGAGCAGATACCAACAGTCTGCGCGCTTGGAGTGCTCGTTGACCGCGACCTGACGGTGAAGTGCGCGGGGGGCTTCCTGATACAGCTTGTGCCTCCGATAAACGAGAAGGCTATCGACGTGATCGAGAACAACATAAAAACGATGCAGAGCGTGACCGAGCTGATGTCGCAGGGAAAGACTCCCGATAAGATAGCACTCATGGGGCTCGCGGGGCTCGGCGGCGAAGTGCTCGATTCGTGGGAATGTAAATATTACTGCAATTGCAGCCGCGAGCGCACCGCGCAGATACTTCTCTCTCTCGGACGCGACGAGCTGAAAAAGCTTGCCGACGAGCCGGAGGACACCGAGGTCTGCTGCCACTTCTGCAACAAGAGATACAGGTTCACGCCCGACGAGCTGAAAAGACTTCTGATAAGCGGAGACGGGAACAATGCTGAAAAGTGATTTTTACTACGACCTGCCGCAGGAGCTTATAGCGCAGACTCCGCTGGAGCCCCGCGACAGCTCGCGGCTGATGAAGATAGACCGCAAAAGCGGCGCCGTTACTCACGCGCATTTCTATGAGCTCGCGGAATACCTGCGCCCCGGCGACCTGCTGGTGATGAACGACTCGAAGGTATTCCCCGCGCGCATAATCGGCGCCAAGGAAGAAACGGGCATTGTCTGCGAATTTCTTCTTCTGGAGCAGCACGGGAACGACACATGGGAGGCGATAGTCCGCCCGGGACGGCGTTTAAAGCGCGGAGCCCGTGTGAAGTTCTCCGACGAGCTCACCGGCGAGGTGCTTGATGTACTTCCGGACGGCAACCGTATCGTGAGGTTTGAGTTCGACGGAGTATTTTTCGATATACTTGACCGCATCGGGCAGATGCCTCTGCCGCCGTACATCACGGAAAAGCTGAAAAACAAGGACAGATATAACACGATATACTGCCGCGAGACAGGCTCGGCGGCAGCTCCGACCGCGGGTCTGCATTTCACGGACAGGGTGTTTGAGTCCATACGCGCAAAAGGCGTCGAAACGGCGTTTGTGACGCTGCACGTCGGGCTCGGGACATTCCGGCCGGTCAAGGAGGAACA
Source organism: uncultured Clostridia bacterium (assembly GCA_947165805.1). Lineage (GTDB taxonomy): Bacteria > Bacillota > Clostridia > Oscillospirales > Ruminococcaceae > Ruminiclostridium_E. The sequence goes on along the minus strand of CAMVBT010000177.1, from coordinate 809 downwards.
CATTCTCGACCACAAGATGCACACCGAGCATTTCACGATACCGCGCGAAACGGCGGAAAAGATAGCGGAGCATAAAAGGAACGGCGGCCGCGTGATAGCTGTCGGCACCACGTCCTGCCGCACTCTCGAAGCGTGCGCGCAGAAGTACGGCGAGGTGCGCCCCTGCTCCGAGAGCACCGGTATTTTCATATACCCCGGCTATGAGTTCAGGGTGATCGACGGGCTGATAACGAATTTCCACCTCCCCGAAAGCACCCTCATCATGCTCGTCAGCGCCTTCCTCGGCAGAGAAAAGACCCTCGCCGCCTACCGCGAAGCTATCAATGAGAGATACAGATTTTTCTCCTTCGGAGACAGTATGTTTATTTCGTAAGAAACGCTCGTGCTCGAATAGTCGCTTACGCTCGAGAACGGGAACAAGAGGTCGCTCCGCTTGAGTGCCTCCGGCGGCCAGCTTTTTGAAAAAAGCTGGGCAAAAACTTTTCAAACGCTTCGCCTTGCAGCGGGGGTAGGTAGTGCGCCTTTTCCCGAACTCTGAAAAAATCTCATAACAGAAAGAACGAAAAATATGCTGTATATAATGCGCCACGGAAGAACCGACTGGAACGATCTCCGCAAAATGCAGGGACGCACCGATATCCCCCTCAACGACGAAGGCAGACGAATGGCCGCCCGCGCCGCCGAGGAATACAAAGATGTGCATTTCGATATCTGCTTCTGTTCCCCGCTGATACGCGCGAAAGAGACTGCGGAGATATTCCTGAAAAACAGAGATGTCCCGGTAATAACAGACGACAGACTCATGGAAA
>CAMVBT010000176.1 GCA_947165805.1 uncultured Clostridia bacterium | reverse complement strand
ACCCCTTTACCAAGTTAAGGAAACGCAAAATATAAAAAAACTGCTCCTTTTGACTTCCAAAAGGAGCAGATTTCTTTCGAGTTTAATAGCGTAGCGGTTGAAAGTTTTTTGAAGGGGGTCTGGGGGAAACTTTTTTTCAAAAAAGTTTCCCCCAGTCTCGAGCGTAAGCGACCGATCGAGTGCAAGCGACCGATCAGGCTTTGCCGACGGAGCCGAAGGTCTCCATTTTTTCCTTGACCTTGGCCTTGATAGCCTCGAAGCCGGGAGCGAGGAGCTTTCTGGGGTCGAAGCCCTTGCCGATGAGGTCCTTGCCTTCTTCGATGTACTTTCTTGTAGCTTCCTGGAAAACGAGCTGGCACTCGGTATTAACGTTGATCTTGGCAACGCCGAGGGAGATAGCCTTCTTGATCTGCTCGTCCGGAATGCCTGTACCGCCGTGGAGAACGAGGGGCATATCGCCTACCTTGGCCTTGATAGCTTCGAGAGTGGGGAAGCTGAGGCCCGGCCAGTTCTCGGGATACTTGCCGTGGATATTGCCGATGCCCGCTGCGAGCATTGTAACGCCGAGGTCGGCGATCTTCTTGCACTCGTCGGGGTCAGCGCACTCGCCCATGCCTACAACGCCGTCCTCTTCGCCGCCGATAGCGCCGACTTCCGCTTCAAGGGAAAGTCCGAGCACATCGCAGGTGTTTACGAGGGCTGTTGTCTTTGCGAAGTTCTCCTCGAACGGCAGGTGGGAGCCGTCGAACATTATGGACGAGAAGCCCGCGTTGATGCAGGCCTTGGCGCCTTCAAAAGTACCGTGGTCGAGGTGCAGGGCTACCGGAACGGTGATGCCGAGGCAGTCGATCATGCCCTTTGTCATGCCTACTACGGTCTTGTAGCCGCACATATACTTGCCTGCGCCCTCGGAAACGCCGAGGATAACAGGAGACTGGAGCTCCTGAGCTGTAAGAAGGATAGCCTTTGTCCATTCAAGGTTGTTGATGTTGAACTGACCAACGGCGTATTTGCCGTCACGAGCCTTGTTCAGCATATCTTTTGCCGATACTAACATACTGGGTTACTTCCTTTCAAATTTTTAATACATATATTTTAGCACACTTATGTCTAAAATGCAAGAGCTTTTTTCACTTTTGCCGAAAATTCACGCCTGTCTTCGTCCACGGGGTCTCGGAGGCGGAGGCGCAGGGGCCGTGAGGCTGTCCGCCATCTGCCGCAGTGACGCGGAAACACGCTCGTTCACGGGGTCGGCGCTTTTGGCGCGGACATTGGCGGACTGCATCAGCAGGAGCAGGCGGGTGTTCGTGGCGCCGAACGCTTCTGTGAAGTCCGTGACGTTCTCGGGGGAGATGTGGTCGTCGTGATGTGCGATCATGAACAGCACCTTGCTTATCGTATCGTCGTCCGCCTCATAGTTTTCGAACACGTCCCGTGCGAGCATCACGCCGCGCTCCGAGTGGCCGTAGAATGTCATATATTCGCCTCTGGCCGCGGCGCAGTCGGGCTTTCCGATATCGTGAAGCAGCAGGGCGAGCCTTACCGCGTAGTCGGGGAAGCCGCAGCCCACTGCCCTCGCGGTGTGTTCATAGAGCGTCGTGTCGTGGTAGCGGCTCTTCTGGTCGAAGTCTGTCTGCTGACGCAGCACCGGGAAGACCCGGCAGACGATCTCGCGGAAGGCTGTCAGTGCTTCGCCGGCGCGTCTGCCCAGCAGTATCCGGCGAAAATAACGCGATATCTCGGACGGCAGCATCATATCTATGAGTTCCGGGTTGGCGTTGATGTTGCGCAGCGTGTAAGTGCTTATCTCCGCCTCGCCGCGGGCATATTTCTGCATTGCCGTGAGTATGCACTCGGGGTTTTCGCGTATCGCTTCTATAACGAGCTTTTTCGGTTCTTCCTTCGGTTTCCTTTTCAGGCGCGCCTGCTCATATTCCATAGCCTCAAACTTTTCCTCGTCTATGGCGCGGAGTATGGTCTTTTCGGCGGTTATGCAGGCAAGTCCGCCGAACTGGTCGTAAATGCCCGAGTCGGGGTTGTACGCGACGGTCTCCGCGGTGAATGTACGCCTCCGCAGATCCTCGTCTATGGTCTTGCAGTATATGGGCTTGCCGCTGCCGTCGATGCGGGAGCGGTACGGCGCGACCGAGATGCCCATGCCGCCGTTGATGATTATGAGCTCGCCGCGCTCGACGAGGTCTTCGCGCACCTTGAACCTGTCCTCACAGATCGCTATGATCCGTTCCATTGCCGCGTTGCAGGCGATATCGAAGTCCATTACCCGCTCGCCGAGCACGAGCATATTCACGCAGTCGCCGACAAGATAGCAGGTGTAGGTGTGGGCTTTCAGCAGGTCAATGACCTCGAGAACGCCCTTGGGGACTTCGAGCTTTGTCGTATGGTCGCCCACGGGAGGCTCATAGGCGTGACCGGCATCGGGGTCTGTCCTGACCCGAACGGCAGGGGGCTCCTCCGGGGCTGTGGCCTTCTCGGTTTCCGGTACAGCGTCGGGTACCGGAGCGGGCGTAGGGGTATATGCCTGTTCCAATTCCGGAACAGCCTCGTCCTCCGGGACGGGTATTTCCTCCGTTTCCGGAGCCCTGTCACGTTTTTTTGAGGAGCGGCGTGTTCCGCTGCCGTACTCGTTCAGTATGCTGTCGATATAGCTTTCGGTGTCGCTGTCCGAGAAAAACAGCTCTACCGGCTTTTTGGGGACATACTCTTCAAATCTGTCGTATTCGCCGCTGTCCTCAAATTTCATATCGCCGGAATAATCGTCATAGTCTTCGTAGGCGAAGTCCTCGGCCTCATCGGAGCGGCTGTTTTTTTTATTGTCCAAAATGTCACCTCCGGTGTTGCATTTTGTGCTTGTTTTGTGTATAATAGACTTGTAAATTCCCCGAAAGGAGAAGAATGATGACAGAGATACAGAATGAAAAACTTCCCGTAAAGGCGATACTTGCCGCGCTCGATACGGGAGAATACGATGTTGAGGCCTCGCTCGACGAGCTTGAGGAGCTTGCGGAGACCGCGGAGGCCGAAATTGCCGCCCGGGTCGTGCAGAAGCGCCCCTCCGCGGACAGCGCTACGGTGCTGGGCGAGGGAAAGATCGACGAGCTGGCGGAGCTTGCGCAGTCGCTGGGCGCGGAGCTTGTTATCTTCGATACCGAGCTGACGGCCAGTGAGATACGCAATATAGAGGATATAGTGAACGTGCGCGTCATTGACCGAACGATGCTGATACTTGATATTTTCGCGGCGCGTGCCGTGTCGAACGAGGGCAAGCTGCAGGTCGAGCTCGCGCAGCTGAAATACCGTCTGCCGCGCCTTATGGGCATAGGCAGGTCGCTGTCGAGGCTCGGAGGCGGCATCGGCACCCGCGGCCCCGGCGAAAAGCAGCTCGAGACCGACCGCCGCCACATACAGCGCCGCATCGAGAAGCTCGAGGAGGAGCTGAAGGAGCTTGAGACCCGCCGCGGGATGTCCCGCGCGCGCCGCAAGAAGGACAGCGTTCTGACCGCGGCGATAGTGGGCTATACGAACGCTGGGAAATCCACGCTGCTGAACCGTCTCACCGATGCCGGAGTGCTTGCCGAGGACAAGCTGTTCGCGACTCTCGACCTGACATCGCGCGCAATAGAACTGCCCGACGGCCGCAGTGTCATTCTGATCGACACCGTAGGCCTTATCCGCAGACTGCCGCATCATCTGGTCGAGGCGTTCCGTTCTACTCTCGAGGAAGCCGCGGGCGCGGATATAATACTGCACGTTTCCGATATTTCCGACCCCGAGGCGAAGGAGAAGGCGCTTACGACCCGTAAGCTGCTCGCCGAGCTCGGCTGCGGCGGTATACCGGTCATTGACGTCCTCAACAAGTGCGATCTCGTCGATTACGATATCCCCGAGGACGACACGACGGTGAAGATATCCGCGAAGACCGGCGCCGGCACGGAACGTATGCTCGCGCTGATCGCGAAGAACCTCCCGCAGAGCTCGAAGCGCATGAAGCTGCTGATACCCTACGACAAGGCGGGCTTTGCCGCCGAGATACGCGCGCTGGGCAAGGTATTCTCCGAGGAATACACGGAGAACGGCACTCTCACCGACGCGCTGGTCGATATAAGGCTCATCCCGCGGGCGCGGGAGTACGAAGTAAAGGCGGATTAATCGGCGATGCTCGCCGCGCTGACCTCACAGCCGCCCACCGGGCGTATGCGCAGGACGTGGCAGCTCCCGGCTCCGAATACCTTTTCGAGCTCCATTTTGAATTCCTTGAGCAGCTCGAACGGCACGAAGGCCTGTATGGTGCCGGCGAAGCCCGCCCCGTGTACGCGGGAGGCTCCCTTTCTGCCGAGGGCGTACTCGGCTATGTTCAGCCCCACGCTGAGTCCCTGATGCAGTATGTCCTTGCTGGAATATACATTCTGCAGGTACTTGTAGGACGAGTTGCCGCTTTCGTTTATAGAATCAAGGAACGCCTGGAAGTCGCTGCGGCGCAGGGCGTTCACGAGCTTGTCGACGCGCTTGTTCTCCTCGAAGAAATGTATCGCGCGCAGCACGGCGCGGTCTCCGAAGTGCTCGCGCAGCAGGTTCACGTTGAGGATTATGTCGTGCTTGCAGAGCTGGCGCAGCGTATCCACGGAGAAGAATTCCGCTATCTCGTGCATCTCGTTGCGTATCGCCATGTACTCGTCGTTTATGTCGTCCGGGTCGCCCTTTGTGTCTATGATGCAGAGAGCGTGTCCGAAGCTGTCGAAATCCACGTTGACGTGGTCGATTATGGGGCTGTCGATATCCTTGAAGTCGATCGACACGAAGCCTCCCACAGCCGCCGCGGTCTGATCCATCAGGCCGCTGGGCTTGCCGTAGTATTCGTTCTCCGCGAACTGTGATATCTGCGCGACCTTTATGGGGTCGATCATTCCGCCGTTGAAGAGATACGAATATATCGTGCCTATCAGCACCTCGAACGCCGCGGAAGCCGACAGTCCCGAGCCTATCACCACATTCGACGTCGTGTACGCCCTGAACCCGCCTATCGAGAAGCCGCGCTTCTTGAAACCGGCAGTCACGCCCCTCAGCAGAGCTGTGGGGGTATTTTTTTCGCTTTCCACGATATCCAGCTCGTCTATGGAGATGCGGTTCTCTTCATGGCCCTCGGACTTTATGACCGCGTAGGGCTCGCCGGTAGGCTCTACTATCGCAATGATGTCGAGATCGACGCTGGCGACGAGCACCTTGCCGCAGTTATGGTCGGTATGGTTGCCGCCGATCTCGGTGCGTCCGGGAGACGAGAATATGCGGATATTCTCCCCGTCGGCGCCGAAGTATTTTCTGTACTCCTCGACAGCTTTTCTGTAGCGTTTTTTCTGCTGGGCAAGGGTATCGTCCCTGTACAGCTCTCCGATGTCCGCCGTCCTTGGTTTGAATGCCATTTTTATTTCCTCGCTTTACTGTTTAATCGTATTTTTCCGAATAGAACATATGCTCTGCCTTGCGCCTGTGGGAATGGACGCTCATGACAAGCCC
>CAMVBT010000175.1 GCA_947165805.1 uncultured Clostridia bacterium | reverse complement strand
CATTCGCCCGCGAATTACTGGTTCGGACTGTCCACGGGCGTTGTGGACATAAGGACGCAGGAGCTTCCGTATCAGACAAAGAAAATGATATCATTCTTCAAGAAGGCTATCATGAGCAACGGACTTGACCCGTTCTCGGGCGAGCTTCATTCGCAGAACGATATGATACAGGAAAACCCGAGAAACAAGAACAGCCACATTTCCGCTTCACTCGAAAAGATGACGGTGGGTCAGATACTTTCCATGGAATGGCTGAACGAGAATATCGACGGCGAGCTCCCGCCGAAGGCACAGCTCTGACGGTGACACGCGATGAGAATACTTGCTGTATCCGATGAAGAGTCAAAGTCTCTCTGGGATCATTATTCGCCCGAAAAGCTCGAAGGCGTCGAACTGATAATCTCCTGCGGCGATCTCCGCGCGGATTATCTCGAATTCCTCGCCACAATGGTAAAATGCCCGATACTGTACGTTCCCGGCAATCACGACGCGCGCTTCGTGACCGATCCTCCCGGGGGCTGCGAGTGCATCGACGGGAAGATATATACATATAAGGGCCTGCGTATAATGGGCTTCGGCGGAGCTATGAAGTACAAACCGGGTCCGTATATGTTCACGGAACGGGAAATGCGCCACCGTATATGGAGGACAAAGCCTTCGGTATGGATGAAGTCGGGCATCGACATACTTGTCACACACGCTCCCGCGCGCGGCTACGGCGATCTTGAGGACCTGCCGCACCGGGGCTATGTGTGCTTTGACCAGCTCATTAAATGCTGCCGCCCGAAATATATGATACACGGCCATGTCCATGCCAACTATGGCGGCAGGTTCAGGCGTGTCATCGAGCATCCCTGCGGGACAAAGATAATCAACGCGTTTGACAAATACAGCTTTGACATCGATACCGAGAACACCAATGATATCGGGCGTTCGGAGCTGTTCGGCAATATGTTTTTCAGATTTATCTGAATAAATTTCAAAAATATGAGAAATATGTCTTGACAAAGAGCCTTGTCTGTGTTATAATATATAACTGTAACAAGCTGATATGGCTCAGTCGGCAGAGCACATCCTTGGTAAGGATGAGGTCGTCGGTTCGATTCCGACTATCAGCTCCAGCGGGGAACGCCCCGCCGCGAAACCGTATGGTAATTATCTGCCATACGGTTTTTTTCTGCCTCGCAGTCCGGAGTTATCATAAAATCTAAACCGTTCGGCACAGACAGTTCAGAACCCTCTCAGATGGCGTAATTAAGCCGTTTGAGAGGGTTTTGACTTTTGTTAGAATATATATGCTGTTTCCCTCTTTTTCCCTCTTTTTGACCTTAAAAACCGTTTCGGTTGTAATAAGGTTGTAATAGTAAAGCAGCCTAAGTATTTTGAAGCGAACAAAAAAGGATATGCCCTCCGCTGTGTTCACGAAAGGCATATCCCTGCTTTTATTATTGGAAGAGTATAGCTATGTTTATCTGATTAAATGCTACAGCTGTATGTATATGCTTTCAGCGACTGATAAAGCCATTCCTTGTAATTGTCAAACTTTTTAGAGACTGCCTTATCGGGCTCCCACCCTCCGAAGAAGAATTCCATTGCTATATTGAGTATGAAACGAGTGAAATCTCTCAGTTCTTCGGCTGTCGTAACGTGAAATGGCGAATAAGTCGCATCAGGAATATAATTCAGTTTGATCTTGCCATATACGCTCGGATCCACCTTCTTGGGTTTAAGCATCTTTCTTACTGCATCGTGAGGGTTTTCGTAGCCCATCTCCCCACATAACTCGGCAAACTGCTCTTTTGACAGAATACGGTAAGCGTTGTTTTCAAAGAATACCCCTCTGCTTCTGCTGTCGGTGAGTATGTAATCGCCGTTCTTCAGTGACCGGATCATAGCATCGTTGTGCCTTTCGCATGTCTTCCGGAAGTTGTCATCGGTAGTGGCTTTGATGAGCGTGTCTGCGAAGTCAAAATAGAGATCACTTAAGCTTTCCACTGTAGGGGCATAATGCTTACACATCCTACGAAGCTCCAGCCTTCCGTCAACAACTGAATTGTGGTCAGCTTTGCTTTTCGCATAATATTCGTCCTCAAATGCGGATGTCTTGACTGCCACCGATAACGCTGTCGTACCGAAGAGACTGCATGAGTCATAGTAAAATTTTGCAACCTTTTATATCGCTGCGTGGTTTTATTATCAGAAATAAAAAAAGGAGGACGGCATTATGAAAAATAAATTTAAGCTGCGAGCCGCATTATTATCGGGAATTCTTCTGCTCACCGGATGCTCCGAAAACAAAATGCAGGGAAACAGCTCCGTGAACGGTACCGGTTATCCGAATACAGAGCCTGTTACAGAAATGACCGTACCTTCGGCTGATTTTCCGGATGACGGCAGGATATTCCTTGTAAGCGAGTACACGAATTACGCATGGGGATATCAGGATCACGGTGTTTTCCTTGATACACTCGGAGATATATACAACTTTGAACTCGGAGGTTATACCGAAAGTGATATCAGCTTCAACGATATACTTGAGATATTCAGAAAATATACGTCTCCGACAGGTCACATAGATGAGAATACAGTCAGAGAGCTGTATAATTCAGGTTCATCTGTGAATCCCAACGCGCCTGTGACCGAGTCACTTCTGTGTTACGATTATGGGCAGAGCTCACTGTATTTCTTCGACAGCGAAAAAAGTAAAAAGGTTCAGTGCTATACCTACGGTGATTATGAGAGAATATCAACAGACCTCAATGCCAATCTCTTCAGGGAAAAATGGGAGAAAGCCGTGAGATCGAACACGAAGCAGGATAATGAAAGCATCATGCTGCTGCCGAGAAACAACGTGGCTTTCCGTGATTATCCGAGCGACGGTCTGAAGCTCGAGGGTAACTATATACTCTTCAATAAGAAACAGCTTCCTTTGCTTGCGGAGAAATGCGGTATACCGGTAGACAGTATGCTTGATGATCTCAATGAATACTTTGTTGACGATTCGGTGTTTTTTGTTTCTCTTGCGAAAAGCAGTGCACCGGTCAGCGGCTTTATGAGAAAGGGCGACAGCTATGACTTTGTCAGTCTGTCGGAAGGTGAGGAGCAGTGCTGTCATATAGCGGTATACCAGAAGCGCAACGGCGATTTTTCACTTTCGGAGTATATGAATTTCGCGGGAGAGAAATGGCAGATGATCGACGAATTCGATCCGAACAGCGACCAGCGCGTCCGGAGCGGAAACTGCGTCGGTATTTCGGACAGTGCTATAAGCCGGATATACGTTGATTACAGTATCAACAAACTCTGGGGTCTGATAATAGACAATGAGAATGATTACAACAGTTTTGTTTCGTACTGTAACGATATCGCTCTGATGGAGGACGGCAGCTCGGTAAGAGACAGGCTGGAGGTTATTGAACCGGATTTTGATAATTATGTACTATGCATCAAGATACAGCGCAGAGACGAGGGTCAGACATATTTACAGAAGAGGATAGAGATCGGCAGTAATATGATAGATATAGGTGACAGTATAGTTCCGAAGCACGAAACGTACACCGGCATGATCGACGGAGTGCTTGCATGGCTGTGGCTGCCTGCCGACTATATCGAAAGAGGAAATAATTACAGTGTAAAATAACATATAGACAGAATATTCGATAAATAAAGGATCGCTCAGGCGATCCTTTTTTGTTGATAAAATTATAAAGATTTTAAAAATAACGGTGACATTTCGCGCCCCCGGATCGATTATTAGGATGAGTGATCGCGTACTTTTCAAGTCAGAAAAATACACGAGTTGGACCTCAGCTTATAATTTCATACAAAGAAACCGGGTCTGAGTAACACCCGGACCCGGTCATCAATTTTCAGTATTATTCAAGATCAAGAACACAATACATCAGTTTACAGCTAAACTCAGCCTTTCCCGGAGCTATACGCATATCATCTTCAAGTTCCTCAAAGCCGTTGCGTTTGTAACAGGCGGTATTTTTTATGCCCCGCAAACACAGAGTACGGCACATTTATGCCGAAATCCCTTGAAATAACGGAGCGAAAGTGCTATAATATCAGACAGACAATATATATCTGAAAGCTCCCTGTTAAGGAGGAACGGTAAATGATAAACAAGCTGAAACATCACATAAGCGAATATTTCGTCGGCAAGGAGGAGACAACGGAAAATCTGCTGATCTGCCTGCTTTCCGGCGGTCACATACTGCTTGAGGGAGTCCCGGGCGTCGGCAAGACCACGCTCGCTTCCACGCTGGCAAAGTCCGTGGACTGCGACTTCGGCAGGATACAGTTCACGCCCGACACTCTCCCGACCGATGTCATGGGCACGGAGATATTCAATATGAAGACCGGCGAGTTCGAGTACCGCGAGGGCGCGATAATGCACCAGATAGTGCTTGCGGACGAGATAAACCGCACCTCGCCGAAAACGCAGGCGAGCCTTCTCGAAGCAATGGCGGAGGGGCAGACTACCGTAGGCGGGGTAAAGCATAAGCTCCCCGAGCCGTTCATGGTGATAGCGACGCAGAACCCCGTCGAGTTCATGGGTACATATCCTTTGCCGGAGGCGCAGATCGACCGCTTCATGATGAAGATAACCATAGACTACCCCGACGAGTCCGAGGAGCTGCGAATGACGAAGAATATGCTCGCGGGGAAGACCGTCGATACCGCGGAAAGCGTCATCACAGCCGCCGATGTGATAAAGCTGAAAGAGCAGACCGCAGCCGTCACCATAAAGGATAACGTGATACTCTACGCGAGAAGCATCGCGGAAATGACGAGGAACGAAAAGCGTTTCGTCCTCGGAGCGAGCCCGAGAGCAGTGCTCGCTCTTGTGAAGGCGTCGCAGGCGAAGGCTCTGCTCGAATGTCGGGATTTCGTAAAGCCCGACGATATAAAGGCTGTGGCTCCGTTCGTGCTCGGACACCGCCTTACTCTCACCTCGGAGGCGAGGATAGCGAAGGAAGACAAGAATGACATACTCCAGAAGCTTATCTATAAAACGAAGCTGCCGCTTGAATAATGATCTTTTTTGTCCAGAGGACTTTTTATGAGAAAAAACAGAATAATATGGCTTTGCCTGTGGGTGCTGTCCCTTGTCGGGATAAGCCTGAAAGGCGGAGCGGTGACATACGGGCTTTTCGCGCTGCTGACGCTTGTGCCTGCTGCCTCCGCGCTGTACCTGCTGGCGGTCTGTATGCTTTTCCATATATATCAGAACCTCGGGCAGAGATTCGTTTCCGTGAACGAGCCTGCCGAATACCGCTTTGCGCTGGTGAACGAATACCCGCTGCGGTTCGTGGGGATTAAGGTGCGTTTTTTCACGGAGTTTTCGACGATCACCGACCTTGACAGCGAGACCGAATATGAGCTTGCTCCCCATACAAGAACGGAAAAGGAAACAAAGCTGATATGCAGGTACCGCGGCGAATACAATATCGGCATAAAAGAGATAGAGATACAGGACTTTTTCCGCCTGTTCAAGCTGCGCCTTTCCGGCTTCCAGTTCCTTTTCGCCGA
>CAMVBT010000174.1 GCA_947165805.1 uncultured Clostridia bacterium | reverse complement strand
CTTGAAGCGATACGCGAGTTCACGCGGTTCGGTTCGGGCTTCCGCATAGCGATGCGCGACCTTGAGATACGCGGCGCGGGCTCGATACTCGGAGCGAGCCAGTCGGGACACATGAGCGCGGTGGGATACGATATGTACCTGAAGCTGCTCGACGAGGCAGTCCGCGAGCAGCGCGGCGAGGAGCTGAAGAAGGAGAGCGAATGCCTTATCGACATCAAGGTGGACGCCTATATCCCCGAGGATTATATATCGAACCAGTCGCAGCGCATAAGCTGCTACAAGCGCATAGCGCTGATACGCACCGAGGACGACGCTTACGACGTGACCGACGAGCTGATAGACCGCTACGGCGAGATACCCGCGCCGGTGCAGGGGCTCATCGAGGTCGCGCAGATACGCAGTACGGCGCAGGCATACGGCATATCCGAGATAGTTCAGGGCAAGGAGGGCATAGCCTTCTACACCGACGAGCCGGATATGGAGCGCATAGGAAAGCTCAATTCAAAGCTCGGGGGCCGCATAAGCCTCGATCTTATGGGAAAGATGTGCTTCCGCATAACGCCGGAAAAGGGCGAGAAGCCGCTGGCCGTGGTAAAGACCGTCGTTGACGGCTACGTCGGGGCCAAGTGAAGAAAGGACGACAGAAATGGGAATAATGGATAAACTCGAACAGGCTGCCGAGCAGCTCGAAAACGCCGCGACGGACGTTGCGGGACGCGCAAAGGCAAAGTACGACGAAGCGATGACTCCCGAGAAGAAGGCGGAGCTGAAAGACCGCTTCGACAAGGGAATGCAGAACGCCGACGAGCGTCTTACCGAGGTCGCGGAGACCGTCGGCAGGGAGATAAAGGACTTCATGCAGGGCAGCAATACGGGCGGGGAAAAGAAGTAATGTCCGTATTCGATATCTTTAAGAAGCTCGACGAGCAGCGCGCCGCCGAGGCTCCCGCGGGGGCGGTGGACTTTATAATCTGTGGGCTCGGCAATCCCGGGACGCAGTATGAGAACACACGCCACAACATGGGCTTCATGGCGCTGGACACTCTGGCGGAGAGCCTGAACGTGCCGGTAAAGAAGCTGCGGTTCAAATCGCTGACCGGTGACGCGGTGATCGGCGGGAGGCACTGTCTGCTGATGAAGCCGACCACCTTCATGAACAACAGCGGAGAGGCTGTTGTCGAGGCGCTGAACTTCTATAAGCTGAAGCCGGAAGACCTGCTGGTCATCGTTGACGACATCTCGCTCGACGTCGGCAGGGTGCGCATACGCAGAAAGGGCAGCGACGGCGGGCATAACGGGCTAAAGAGCATCATATACCTCACCGGCAGCGACGCGTTCACGCGCATAAAGCTTGGAGTCGGCGCAAAGCCTCATCCGGACTACGATCTCGCGGCGTGGGTGCTGGGGCAGTTCCCGAAGGAACAGGGCGAGCTGCTGGAGAAGGCGTTCTCAAACGCCGCCGAGGCCGCTAAGCTGATCGCGGCGGGAAAGACCGACGAAGCGATGAACAAGTACAATTCATAGGAATGAGAGAAATGGGAAGCAGTAAGAAAAAGAACAGCCGGAAGAACAGTCCATCATCGGAAACGAAACAGACCGCCGCCAATATCGCGGACGCCGTAGCCGATACCGAAGAGGAATATCATATAGACATCAGTAAGTACGACCGCACCGAGAACCTCGAAATGACCGACCCGGCGCAGAAGACGATCATGTACAGCTACACCGGCAAGGTCAGCATGACCGGCACTTTCGAGAAGCTGTCGGACAGGCAGCCCGAAAAGTTCTCGGACGTAACGCTCGAGATGACGCAGATACCGATACTCGACCTTGAGGCAGAGCCGGAGGACGACGATCAGCCGTACTCGCCGGACAATTTCGGGCGCTCGAAGACCTCGCGCATGATACCCGCGCAGGCCGGAGTTGAAATGGCTGAGCATGAGCATCATCATCACCACCATTCTTCGGAGGGCGAGCATCATCACCATTCTTCGGAAGGTGAGCATCATCACCACTCTTCGGAGGGCGAGCATCACCGTCACCGCTCGTCGGGCAATTTCGAGGATATGAAGGCCGCGGCTTCCGATGCCGAACTCAGGAAGAAAAAAGCGCTTGCGGAGAAGAAAGCCGCGGCGAAAAAGGCAGAGTCCGCTCCGGCATCCGCGGAGAAAAAAGCGGCGAAAAAAAACGAACCCGCTCAGACACCGACGGAGAAGAAAGCGGAGAGAAAGCCCGAACCCGCTCCGGCACCGGCGGAGAAGAAAGCGGAGAAAAAAGCGGAGACCGGAAATGCGGCTTCTGTGAAGAAAACTGAGACTTCGTCCGCGGAAAAGCCGGCGGCAAAGAAAACGAAAGAGAAGCCCGCGGAGATAAAGCCGCTGAAACCGCTGTTCCGTGTAGCGAACATCGCGTATCCGGCTGTGGTGTTCGCGGTACTGGCGGTGGCGTTCATCGTGCTGCCGCGCCCGGAGATATCGGAGACCGAGCAGCGCAATCTTGCGGAATTCCCGGAGTTTTCCGCCGAATCGTTTCTGAACGGGGGATATACAAACGGCATAACCGAATACTTCAATGACAGAGTGCCGTTCCGCGATGATCTCAAAAAGGCAGCCGCACAGGTGCGCGGGGCCTTCGGAGTTAGCTACGGCGGCGCGGAGATATCCGGTCCTATCGCCGTGATAACCGAGGAAGAGGATAATGAGCCGGAGCCCGTGATCGTCGAGGATACGGCTCCCGACGTGACCACCGCGGCTGCGGAGCGTACAGAGATCACCACCGCCTCCGCGCCGGGAGCCGACGAAAGCCGCCCCGCGGAAACGACAGCCGCGGCAACGACCGAAGCCACGACCGCGGAGACCACGAAAAAGCCCGTCGAGACCACGAAGAACGTGAACGAGATCGCCGAGGGCGTCATCACCAACGGACAGGTCGTCACGAAGCTTTCCGACGGCCACTGGTGGGGCATATCGCTGTTCGGCGGCGGCAAGGGCGCGAAATACGCGGCTTCTCTGAACCGCTTCAAACAGGCGCTCGGCGACGATGTAAACGTGTACAGCATGGTCGTTCCGACGGCGGGCGAATACTACCTGCCAAGCGGCTATGAGAGCTATTCGGCAAGTCACCAGAAGAGCATAGACAGCATAGACTCCCAGCTCAGCGGAGTTATCTCCGTACCGGCGTCGATGGCGCTCTGGGAGCACATCAACGAACCGATATACACACGCACCGACCACCACTGGCAGCCTCTCGGAGCCTATTACGCGGCGCAGTGCTTCGCGGAGACGGCGGGTCTGCCTTTCGCGGACATCTCGACCATGACAAGAGTCGATGTTGACGGCTATATGGGTACGATGTACGGTTTCACGCAGAGCGCGAACCTGCTGAGCGACCCCGAGACCTTCACCTACTACAAGCCGCCGAGAGACAGCTATAAGTGCTGGTACTACGATACGGCATATAACTTCACCGGCAATTTCGACTTCTTCATACCGATGCCGGTAAGCGGTTCGTACTCGACATTCATGGCGAGCGACGACAAGATAGTGCGCATAAAAACGAACGCCGGTACGGGCAGGAAGCTCGTGGTGTTCAAGGACAGCTACGGCAACGCGGAGATACCTTTCTACTTCGGCTCCTTTGACGAGATATGGGTCTGCGATATGCGCTATTTCAAGCTGAACGCGATAGAGTTCATAAAATTCACCGGTGCCACCGACCTGCTGTTCACCATGTGTACTTTCTCGGCAGTCGGAACGAATGCCGACCACCTCGATGTCATTCTTTCCAATCCCGTAACTGAGATAAAGGAGACCGCAAACTGAAATGAAGATATCCGATAACGCAAAGAAGCTCGCCGCGGTGACACTCGCGGTGCTGACAGCCGGCGCCTGCAGCGACATCAGCGAGGCGGGCGCACCCGACAACGGCAAGGGGTTCAGTGTCGCGACAGCCTCCGCAAAGTCCGGCACGAAGAAAGGCACGGAAAAGATCGTCATAGTTGACCCGGACGACGAAGGTCCCGGCGAATTCGACTATGAGATAATCCTCGACGACGGCGAGACCTCGACCAAGGCTGCGGAAGCGCAGGCCGATACCGGGGCTGCCGCGGCGGATACCACAGCCGCACCCGCGGTGACGACCGCGGCGGAGCCCGCGACCGAGGCATCGACGGCAGCTCCGGAGACGACAAATACCACAACGGCTGCTCCGGAGACAACGACCGCGGCACCGGAAACAACGACTGCGGCAGCGCCCGCGGTGCAGTCGTCGGACTACAACGTTATCGGCGAGAACGGCATACTCGTGTCGTATCAGGACGGACATTACCGCGGCATCATGGCGTGCTACGGCACATACGATATGTGCGACAGGTGGACGAGCGCGCTGAACAAGTTCGCCGCGAAGCTGCCGGACACCAGAGTTTACAGCATGGTCGTGCCGATAGCGAGCGAGTTCTACACCCCGCAGAAGTTCTGGGATCAGGGCTTCACGACCAAGCAGCTCAACAAGTGCGACCACATACGCGAGAACCTTTCCGGCGTAACGAGCGTGGACGCTTATTCGGCGCTGGCGGCTCACACCTCCGAGGATATCTACTCGCGCACCGACCACCACTGGAACCCTCTCGGCGCTTACTACGCGGCAAAGGCCTTCGCGGGAGCGGCGGGTGTCGATTTCCCGTCGATAAGCAGCTATACGCCCGTATCGTGCGGCGGATATGTCGGCTCGATGTATACCTACTCGAAGGACGCGCACCTGTACAACGATCCCGAGACTTTCACCATGTACCTGTCGCCCAATGCCGACAGCTTAAAGACCACTTATTATAATACTTATTTCGGCGGAGCGTATTCCGGGGATCTGTTCGTGTCGAGAAACGCGTCGTCGTACTACTGCTCCTTCCTCGGCTCCGACGACCGCATCGCGAAGATCGAGACCGGCGTGGGCAACGGCAGGACGCTTGTGGTATTCAAGATGAGCTACGGCAACGCTGCGATACCGTTCCTTACGTCGAGCTTTGATACTATCTATGTATGTGACATGAGATATTTTGACCTGAACGCCGTTCAGTTCTGCAAGGACGTCGGCGCCACAGACCTGCTGTTCACGGACTGTGTGATGATGGTCGCCGGCACTGCGGGCAAGTACCTTGAATATATACTGAGCTTATAAAGAAAGGCATAAAGGATGAATGAGATCTTTGAATATCCGTTCAACGCGGCGGAGATAATGAGAAAAAGCAAGAAGCTGAAAAGAGAGCTGCTGGAGGACGGTACTGCGCGTGTGAAGAAGCGCATAGCGATACTCGGCGGCTCGACGGTGGACGCGATAGCGGACGTGACGGAGCTGTTCCTGCTGGACGCGGGCATAGAGCCGGAGTTCTATATTTCGGAATACGCGCAGTACTACAACGATGCCGTATATCCGCCCGAGGAGCTGCTCGATTTCAAGCCCGACGTGGTGTACTTCTGCACCTCGTACCGCACGCTGACGGAATTTCCTAAGACTGCCGACACCGCCGACGAGGTGAACGCTAAGCTCGACGCG
>CAMVBT010000173.1 GCA_947165805.1 uncultured Clostridia bacterium | reverse complement strand
TCTCTTTGAATAAATGCAGCCGGATAATAATAGAAATTACTGAAATAAATAATCTGTGAGGTATATATCTATGTGCGGAATAGTAGGATTTACAGGTAAGCGTCAGGCTGCGCCGATACTTCTGGACGGCCTTTCCAAGCTCGAATACAGAGGCTATGATTCGGCAGGTCTCGCGGTGCGCGACGGCGAAAGGCCCGCTGAGGTAGTCAAGGCTGTCGGCAGGCTGAAAAACCTTGCCGAAAAGACCGACGACGGCAGAGCTCTGCCCGGTACCTGCGGTATAGGACACACCCGCTGGGCAACTCACGGCGAGCCCTCGCAGACCAACGCCCACCCCCATGTTTCCGGCAACTGCACCGGCAGCGGCTCCGGAAAGGTCGAGTCCGAGGTGGTCGGCGTACATAACGGCATAATCGAGAACTACAAGGAGCTGAAAGAGAAGCTCCTGCGGCATGATTACAGGTTTTACAGCGACACCGACACCGAGGTCGCCGTAAAGCTCGTTGACTACTACTACAAGAAATATCTTCATACTCCCGTGGACGCGATAATGAAGACAATGGTGCGCGTGCGCGGCTCATACGCTCTCGAGCTCATGTTCAACGACCACCCCGGCGAGATATGGGTAGCGCGGAAGGACAGCCCCATGATAATCGGCATCGCGGACGGCGAGACCTATGTCGCGTCCGATGTCCCCGCTATACTGAAATACACAAGGACAGTCTACTACATCGGCAATCTCCAGTGTGCGAGGATCACCCCCGGCGAGGTGCATTTCTACGACCTCAACGGTGACGAGATCGAGATACAGCCCGTTGAGATCAAGTGGGACGCCGAAGCCGCGGAAAAGGGTGGCTACGAGCATTTCATGATAAAGGAGATTCACGAACAGCCCAAAGCTGTGGGTGATACCCTGAACTCTGTGCTTAAAGATGACCGCATCGACCTGACGGAGATAGGACTTGACGACGAAACGATAAGGGACATCACCTCGGTGACTATAGTGGCCTGCGGTTCGGCATGGCACGTCGGAATGGCGCTGCAATACGTCATTGAAGATCTGACAAGGCTTCCGGTGCGCGTTGAGCTGGCATCGGAGTTCCGCTACCGCAACCCGATACTCGACCCGAAGCAGCTCGTCGTTGTCATCTCGCAATCCGGCGAGACCGCGGATACTCTTGAAGCCCTGCGCCTTGCTAAGAAGCACGGCATCAGGACGCTCGCGATCGTCAACGTGGTCGGCTCGTCCATAGCGCGCGAGGCGGACAATGTGTTCTACACCCTCGCGGGGCCGGAGATCGCCGTTGCCACGACAAAGGCCTACAGCGCGCAGCTCATGGCGGGCTATACCCTCGCCGTCAGGTTCGCCGCGGCTCGCGGAACTATAACCGCCGGGGAATACGCGGAATACATTGCGCAATTGCAGACCATACCCGCGAAGATCGCGAAGATACTTGAGGACAAGGAGCGCATACAGTGGTTCGCGTCCAAATTCGCGCATATCAGGGACGCATTCTTCATCGGACGCGGCATCGACTACGCTGTGTGCCTTGAGGGAAGCCTTAAAATGAAGGAGATCAGCTACATACACTCCGAAGCCTACGCTGCCGGCGAGCTCAAGCACGGCACTATCAGCCTTATCGAGGATAACACTCTGGTCATCGGAGTCCTTACACAGAACGAGCTCTACGAAAAGACGGTCAGCAATATGGTTGAGTGCAAGGCGCGCGGTGCGTACCTTATGGGACTCGCCTCATACGGCAAGTACGAGGTCGAGGATCAGTGCAATTTCGTGACCTACGTTCCCACCATCGACCCGCACTTCGCGGCAAGCCTTGCCGTGATACCCCTCCAGCTCCTCGGCTACTACATCTCCGTTGCAAGGGGACTTGATGTCGATAAGCCTCGCAATCTCGCCAAAAGTGTGACAGTAGAGTAAAAAAGTACCTTATTTATATTGACATTTTACATTAAATGTTATATAATATATAGTATGGAATAAAGAAAAACACGGAGGTATGACTATGAAGTCTGTTTTTAAAAAAGCAGCCGCGATGTTTACCCTGACCACTGTGCTTGCGGCCTCATCGTGCGGCAATACTCCTGCGGCAACGACACCCGCTCAGACGGCGGCTCCCGCTGCCCAGCAGAGCGGTCTCACTTATCCGGTGACGATAGTTGCAGGCTATTCCACTAACGAAGAAGACCCGCGCGGCGTAGTTCTTAAGAAATTCAAGGAGACCGTCGAGAAGGAAACAAACGGCGACGTTATCATAGAAATACACCCGTCCGGTGAGCTCGGCAGCGATACCGAGCTGATAATGGGCATCATAGACGGCAAGGTCGGCATGACCGTGTCGAGTGCCGGAAATTACGCCTCCTTCGCCACAAAGATCGGCTGCTCGGCGCTGCCGTTCCTGTTCGCGGACTTCGAGAGCGCGTGGAAATTCATAGATTCCGACACGATGCAGAACATCAACCCCGATCTCGAGGCTTATAATATGCATGTTCTCGCATATTTCGACAACGGCTTCCGCTGTGTCACCACTTCCGAAAAGGTCGGCCCCGTGAACAGCGTTTCCGATATGGAGGGTCTCAATATCCGCACTCCGGAGAACCAGATCGTTATGCAGACGATGTCCGCTCTTAAAGCGAACCCCAAGAGCTTCCCGTTCGCGGAGCTGAAAGACGCTATCAGAGAGGGCAAGTTCGACGCGCAGGAGAACCCGATCCCCGTTATCTACAACAACAAGCTCTATGAGGTGCAGAAATACCTCGCGATAACAAACCACAGCTATGACGCGATGCCGCTCACGATAGCGAACGACATCTGGCAGGGTCTCACACCCGAGTACCGCGAGATCATCGAAAAGGCCGCAAAGACCGCTGAGACCGAAGACCGTCAGCTTGTAAAGAAGCAGACCGAGGACTTCGTATCGTCGCTCGAAAAAGAGGGAATGACAGTCACATACCCCGACCTCGCCCCCTTCAAGGAGGCAACGGCGAGCGTAATGGACGTATTCGCGACCGTATACGGACAGGAGCTCATCGACGAGATACAGAAGGCCGTAAATTAAGGCCGTAAAGAACAGACAAAAGAAGGGTGATAACATTGAACGCGAATGAACGTCTCATAGCCGAAGTGAACGGCTCGATGTCGATAGAGGGCATGACGCTCACAAAGGCAGACAGAGACAGAATGATGAGATATCTCCGCAATCCGGAGGATTTCGGCAGGATAATCAAGGAGATCAAACTGAAGTATCAGGCTTCGGACAAGGACCATGCCTGACAGATACCGTTACGATTTCGAGCATGACAACAAGTACTGCCGTCCCGGCTCTTATGTGCTGAGAAACAAGCTTGGCATCACCGACGAGGAAAGACTGCGCTGCGCCGAGCGGGAGATCACCGCGATGTGGCTGCTGCGCCTGAAATCCGAGCCTGTCAGGGGGAGCTTCGACCTCGACCACCTCCGCAGGATACACAGGAAGATGTTCTCGGACATTTACCCGTGGGCAGGGAAGTGCAGAACTGTCGATATCTCGAAGGGCAATTTCTTCTGCCGCTCGATGTTCATTGAGGAATACGCGCGGGATCTGTTCTCGGGGCTCGCAAAGGAAAATTACCTGATTTCCCGGGAAAAGTCCGGCGTTCCGGAACGCCTCGCCTACTACCTCAGCGAGATAAATGTGCTCCACCCGTTCCGTGAGGGCAACGGCAGGACACAGAGGCTCTTCATCGAGTATCTCGGTTCCGTGGCGGGGTTCCATGTGGACTTCTCAGGTGTGGACAGTGAGGAAATGGTGCTTGCCAGCGCCGACGCGTTCGCGAAGGACTACGGCAGACTGAACGCCATGTTCACACGGATATGCGCTCCGACCCGTGAGGGTGCGCAGGAACGCGCGATAAAGTATTTCTTCGGCGCGAGGAGCGAGCAGCTGAAACTTTACAGGGAACTGAAAAAATGATGAAAAGACCGCCGTTTCCGCGACTCGCGGAGACGGCGGCTTTTGCGAAAGGGACGGTGACAGCCGTGCACAGGGTAAAAAGAATATGTACGGCTGCCGCGGCGGCTCTGCTGTTCATCGGTTCGTGCAGCACGGACAGGGAAGCGGAGCGCACAGTGTTCGCCATGGACACGATAGTCACCGTCAGGGCATACGGCGAACACGGCTCCGAAGCGGTGAACGCCGCCGCAGACAGGCTGACGGAGCTTGAGGAGCTGCTGTCAGTTACCGCCGCCGACAGCGATATCGGACGGCTCAACGCCTCGGGAAGCGCCGGGGTCTCCGCGGATACGGTGAATGTCGTTTCGCGGGCGCTGGAGCTCTGCGAAAGCACGGGCGGAGCCCTCGATATAACGATATACCCCGTGCTGCGCGAGTGGGGATTCACCACGGGAGAGTACCGCGTGCCTGCCGACGCGGAAATAGCCGCGGCACTCGGGAGAACGGGCTACAGAGCCGTAAGCGTGGACGGCAGCACCGTCAGCGTGCCGGCAGGGTATATGCTCGACCTCGGCTCATGCGCCAAGGGCTATGCGAGCGGCGAGATGCTGAAAAAAATGTCGGAACTCGGCATTACATCGGCGCTCGTGAATATCGGCGGGAACGTCCACGCACTCGGCTCAAAGCCCGACGGCACCGACTGGACGGTAGGCATAGCCGACCCGTTCAGCCCGAACGAGCTTCTGGGGAAGCTGAAAATAAGCGGCTGCGCGGTGGTGACCTCGGGAGGCTATCAGCGGTATTTCACGGACGACGACGGGAACGTGTATATCCATATCCTCGACCCGGCGACCGGAAGACCCGCGGACAGCGGCCTCGCGTCGGTTACGGTCATCGGCGGGGACGGGCTGCTGTGCGACGCGCTCTCGACGGCGCTTTTTGTCATGGGGCGTGAACGTGCCGAGGCGTACTGGCGCGGGAACGGCGGGTTTGAGATGATCCTCGTCACCGACGGCGGCAGGATAGCCGTTACGGAGAAGGCAGCGGACAGCTTTGAAAACGTTTCGGGAATGCCGGTGGAGATAATATATGAGTGATAAAAAAATGTCCGCGAAAAAGCTCGCGGAATTGTCGCTGCTGACAGCGCTTGCGCTCATCATATTCGTCGTGGAGCTTCGCATACCCGACCTGTCGCCTGTGCCGGGAGTGAAACTCGGGCTCGCAAACATCGTGACCATGTACTGCCTGTACAGGTTCAGACCGTGGGAGACCGCGCTGGTCGTTGCTGCGAGGGTGCTCCTCGGCGCGGTGTTCGCGTCGAGCCCCGTGACGCTGATATTCAGCGCGGCGGGAGCATTTCTGTGCCTTGCGGGGATGATACCGCTGTCAAGGCTGCTGCCGAAGATGCCGATATGGCTTTGCAGCATCATCGGCGCGGTGCTCCACAATATCGGGCAGGTCGCCGCCGCGGTGATATACATGGGCTCGTTCGCGCCGGTGTATTACCTGCCCGTACTGCTCCTGACCGGCTGCATCGCGGGAGCGTTCACAGGGTTCTGCGCGTATTTTCTTACCGCGCGTCTGAAGTGACGGTGATCGTACTGCCGTCGCAGGCGGTGTCCACA
>CAMVBT010000172.1 GCA_947165805.1 uncultured Clostridia bacterium | reverse complement strand
GAGAATGTCTCGTCGTAGAACGCGAGAGCCTTCTCAAACGCACCGTCAGCCTTGCGGGCCGCGTTGTCGAGCGCAAGGTCGTATGCCGTATATGACTCCCCGGCAAGCGTCTCTCCCGCATAAGCCCTCGAAATATCCGAGAGCAGCAGCGCGAGCGAAGAGCCGTCCGCGATGAGGTGATGTATGTCCATAAACAGGTAGTTGCCGTCATAGGTGCGGTAAAGCTCTATCCTGAACAGCCGCTCGTTAAGCAGTCCGAACGGACGCACAAGGGCATCACGGTCGAGATCGCTGAGCACGGGTACATCGAACGGCTCGTCGTCGTTTCTTCTCTGGCGTATCTCGCCGTCCTTATCCATGAAGAGCTGTACCTTAAGATACGGGTGAGCATTGACAGCCTGCTCAACCGCCTGCTTCACCTTCATCAGGTCGAGCTTGTCGCTGAGTCTGAAAAGACACGGAATGTTATATACGGTGCTGCCCGCGTTCGCCATGCAGTCGACAAATACTCCCTCCTGCGTGGAGCAGAGCGGATAGACTTCCTGCTTTTCATGGCTCGTGATCTTTTCACTGTGCAGCAGGAACCTTTCGAGCTGCTCGACTGTGGGATTTTCCTTCAGGTCGGAGCTCCTTACGGATACGTCGAATGCCTTTGACAGCAGCACGTTCAGCTTTATGGATGTTATCGAGGTAAGTCCCGCGTAACGGATATCGGTTGTGATACCGAACTCCCTGTGCCCTATCGCCTCGGCTACGCAGTCGAATATCTTCCGCTGTGTTTCGGTCTTCGGCGGGACTATGCGCTCCGCCGTTCTTACGGGCGCGGGCAGGGCGCGCTTGTTGACCTTGCCGTTCTGGTTGAGCGGAATGGTGTCTATGGTCATTATCACCTCCGGCACCATATACGGAGGCTTGGACGCCAGAATATGCTCGCGCAGGGCATCGGCGTCGATGTCCTTTCCGTCCTTTGTAACGATGTAAGCCGCGATGTACTTGCCGCCGCCGGGATTGTCGAATGCGGCCACAGCCGCGTTCTTTACGGGCGCGAATTCTCTGATAACGCCCTCGACCTCGGGCAGCTCGATACGGAAGCCCCTGATCTTCACCTGACCGTCGCGGCGCCCGATGAACTCGATGTTGCCGTCCTGGAGGAATCTCACCACGTCGCCGGAACGGTACGCGGGACGGTAAGTCTCATTCCCGTTCGCGAACGGATTGTCGATGAACACCTCCGCAGTCTTATCGGGGCGGTTAAGATAGCCGTCCGCGACGTGAGGACCCGCGATAAGGAGCTCGCCGACAGCTCCCGGCGGCAGACGATGCCCGTCGGGGTCGGTGATGTAGACCCTGAGGTTGTCGAGCGGTTTTCCTATCGGGTTGTTCGCCCGCTTTTTATCGATCCTGAACACGGTGGAATAGATAGTACATTCCGTAGGTCCGTAAACATTGTAGAATTCGCAGCCCTTCGGAGGCTCCATAGGCGCGAGAGCCTCGCCGCCGCCGGAAAGATACTTTATGCAGCCGGGGTCCGCAGTCTCGGCGAACTGCCGCGCCACCTGCGTAGTCATGAACATATGAGTCACGCGGTTCTTTTTCAGATAACGGCTCATGCCCTCGATATCAAGGCGCAGCTCCTCCGGCACGATAACGCATGCCGCGCCCGTGCTCAGCGGAGTGTACATATCCATCATGTTCGCGTCAAACCCGTAGCTTGCGTACGCGCCGACCGCGCAGTCGGGCGTGAGATCGTAAAAACGCCTGTACCATTCGAGGAAGCTGACAAGGTTCCCGTGAGTAAGGCGAACGCCCTTGGGCTTGCCGGTCGTTCCCGATGTGTACAGAAGTGTAAAGAGATCGGACGGTCTGACATTGCCGTTCTTCTCTCTGTGAGCTTTCAGTATCTCCTTTGCTTTCGCGGCGTCCGGCAGAGCTTCATTCAGTTTCCCGTCCTCGTTTCCGAGGTCAAGCAGCAGGACTTCTCCGCCATAGTCCTCTATCTTTCCGCGCAGTCCGCTTGTCGTTATGAGAAGAGACGCGCTGCTGTCTTCGACCATAAAGCTCAGGCGGTCGCCCGGATATGTGGCGTCGAGAGGCTGATAAGCTGCTCCTGTCTTAAGTATGCCGACGGAGGCTGTCAGCATTATCTCATGCCTCGGGACAAGCACCGAGACCACCGAGCCGCGCCCGATGCCCTTTTCGATGAGGTATGCCGCGATACGGTCAGCCTGCTCGTTCATCTGCCGGTAAGTCACACTGCGCTCCTCAAAGACGCAGGCTGTGTTGTCTGGGTATCCGGCGGCGCTTCGTTCGATCATCGAAATTACCGTCTGTGAGGTATCGTATTCGACATCGGTATCGTTCCACGCATCCATTTCGCGCTCGATATCGCCGGAAAGCACAGCGACATCAGCCGCGCGCACTGCCGAAGCCGCCGAGGACATAGCTGTGTCATAAGCCGAGAGGATACCGGCTATCATCTTCTCGGAATACATATCAGCGCGGTATTCCGCTTCGAGGACGTATTTGCCGTCACGCAGACGCACCTGCAGCAGAAGCGGCTCCTTCGGCCGGTCGAGCGAAAGATCCTCGCCGCGCGCCAAAGTATCCCCTATCGGGTAATCGTCGGTAAGCTCCGCCTGATACGCGAAAAGCAGGTCGGAGCTGATACCGTACTTCGCCGATATCTCCGAGAACGGATAAATGTCATTCGCCATTGACCGCATAAGCTGATCCTGAAGCTCCGAGAAGTAGGCGGTAAGCCTTGTGGAAGCGTCGAATTTCGTATACACGGGAAGCGTCTTGACGAGCATACACATGGTATTTGTGAGCCGCGAATCGTTTCTGCCGTTGTAGATCGTCGCGAACAGAGCCTCGCGCTCGTTCGAGAACCTTGCCGCGACTATGCCGAACACGCCCGTGAACAGCGTATTGGGCGTAATGGACGCGCCCTCGCAGAGCTCCCGTACTTTTTCCGGCGTAATGCGGAGCTCTCTGTTCAGAAGTCCCTTTGCGGGTGTTTCGTCATGGTTGTCGGGAACGGGCAGCGACTCTGTTTCAAGTCCGGAGAACACGCTGTCATAATACTGAACAGCCGTTTTGTATCTGCCGCGGCTGCGCTCATGAGCCTCCTCCGCCGCGACATCATAGCCGCTGAATGTCTCTGCCTGCAGCTCCTCGCCCCTGTATGCCCTGTCGAGATCCTCGAAGAATACGTCGTAGGAATTTCCGTCGGCGAGAATGTGGTGGAAGTCCGTGAACAGATAGTCCGCGCTGTCCGTTTTGTATATCTCTATGCGGTACATACGCTGATCCTGAAGCTCAAACGGACGCACGAGCTCCTTTCTTTTCGCCTCAAATTCGCTGTCGGACAGCTTTATCACGGGTATATCAGATGCCGCATCGCCCTGCTTCTGCGAAAGAGCGCCGTCCTCCGCGACAAAGAACACGGTGTTCAGATACGGGTGAGCCGCGACAGTCTTTATTAGTGCGTCACGAAGCCTGTCCGTATCTGTCCCGCTTCCGAGCGTGAACAGGAACGGGATATTGTAGAGCGTGCTGCCCGGGTTCTTGTCGCAGACCGCAAAAATGCCCTCCTGCGAGCCGGTGAGAGGGAAGACGCCGTCCTTTGCGGGAGCTGTGAGAGCCTCCTCCTTTTCGGCGAGGATAAAGCCCTCCATTTTCTCGACGGTATCATACAGGAATATGTCGCTCGTTTTTATCGCTCTGCCGAAAGCCTCGGAAAGGAGCACGTTGAGCTGCATCGCGCCGAGCGAGGTAAGCCCCGCGCGCACGAACGGCGTGGCAATGCCGAAGCTGTCGTTCCCGGTGACCTGCGCGACGATATCGAATATCTGCTTCTGCGTGTTGTTTTTCGGAGCGCCGCCCTCGCTGCCCGCGCCGATAGCGGGCTTCGGGAGAGCCTTTCTGTTTATCTTGTGGTTGTCGGTAAGCGGCATCTCGTCCATTCTGATGAAGAGATCAGGCACCATATAGTGCGCAAGTCTCTTCGCCGCGTGATCGCGCAGCTTATCGTCATCTATCTCGTTCTCGTGACCGGGCTGGACCGTATAATATGCGCAGAGCCACCTGTCCTCATATACGGTCACGGCTGCGTTCCGCACGAGCGGGTGAGAGTTCAGCACTTCCTCGATCTCGCCGAGCTCGATGCGCAGGCCGCGCAGCTTCACCTGATCGTCGCGGCGGCCGTGGAACTCTATCTCGCCGCTGCTGTTTATTCTCGCAAGGTCGCCGGTCTTGTAGCCGCGCATACCGTTAAAGGTTATAAATACCTCCGCAGTCTTTTCGGGCAGGTTTATATATCCTCTGCCGACACCCGCGCCGCATATCAGCAGCTCGCCGAGCTCGCCCTCCGGAACCTCGGTGTTGTCCTCGCCTATGATGTAGGCAAAGACATTCGCGGACGGCACGCCGATAGTGATATCGTCGTCCGACTCCACCACCTTCATAGTACAGCTTATGGTCGCTTCCGTAGGCCCGTAGCCGTTCATTATGTACGCGTTCGGGCTTGCCGCCGAAAGCTTTTTGTACAGCCCGCCGGGGAATGCCTCGGCACCGAGGTCGTATGAAACGATGTTTGCCAGCGCCTTTTTCGTCTGCGGAACGGAAAGAAGCATAGCGAAATACGACGGCGTTCCCATCATGCAGTCAACGCCGTTCTTTTCCATAAGCTCCGCGAGCATCAGCGGGTCATGTATCTCCTCATCGGTCGCGAGTACGACGGTAAGCCCGTTCGACAGCGGGATAAACTCCTCCATGAGCGAGAAGTCGAAGGTGAGCGCCGCTATGGCGAGCACGACATGAGCACGGTCGGTGATGCCGACAGTCTCGCGGTTTTTCGGGTTCGGGTCAACGAAATTTGCAAGGTTCCCGTGCTCTATCATAACGCCCTTGGGTCTGCCCGTGGAGCCGGAGGTATAGATGCAGTAGCAGAGGTCTCCGGGCTCGATGACGACATCGGGGTCGCCTGCGTTCTCATGCTTTTTCAGCCCGGAGACCGCGAGCGGCTCGCAGGAGGGGACGGCGCTAAGCTCCTGTATTCTTCCGGCGGAAAGCTCGTCCGTTATGATATATTTCGCTCCGGAATCCTCGAGTATGAACTTCACGCGTTCCTCCGGGTAAGACGGGGAAATGAACACGAAAGCGCCGCCCGCTTTGAGGACAGCCCATTCGCTGACATAAGCGTCGATGCACCTGTCAGCCATTACAGCAACGATAGTTTCCTTTTCGAGACCCTTTTCGAGAAGAGCGTTTGCGACTCTGTTCACCCGCTCGTTGAACTCTTTATAAGTGACAGATTCGTTCCGACATATCACCGCCGTCCTGCCCGGGTTCGCGGAGCAGGCTTTTTCGAGCCTCTTTGTTACCGGTACAAATGCGATATCGGCCGCTGTGTCATTGATGTGTGTCATAGTGCGAATACCTCCGTTATTTTATTGTCGGTTGGAATTTCAGTATCGTATTGTTCAGATCCATACACCGGATATAGGTGATGTCCGTCGTGAGCTTTCTCACTATCTCTATACCCTTGGTGCTTTCATATATATCCTCATCGTACTCATACTCGGTCGGATCGAAGGGCATTCCGCTGTCCCGTATACGAAGCAGCAACCCCTCGTCGGTGTTCACGATCGACA